>CAVFMZ010000030.1:0-26452 GCA_963623675.1 Firmicutes bacterium CAG:176
TATGACCAGACAAGCAAGGATCATTCCTGGCTGTCCCGGTAAAATAAGGACAAATAGCAGTATCCAGCGGGTGCAAAAGCATCCGCTGGATACTGTTTTGTCGGGAACCTTTTCGCTCGCGATCCACCTATCCTGTGACCTGCCTATCCCGCAGATCGTCTCTCTCCCCAACCTCCGCGGCTCGCCCGCGCTCAGAACACGCGTGGGTCTATATCAAAATACCCCCGCGCCAGTTCCTGTTTCCGGACGATCAAACAAGCTTTTATACGTGAAATGGGCCAGAAACGCGGTCTGGCGGCCGAGAGTTCCTCAGTTTCCGAAAATGGCAGGAAATTTTGTAAGCAAGTTGGGCGCTGAGACCCACGGCTCGCGGCAGCCCGGCAAGAGATCCATGGCATGGAGGGATCAAAAAATGCCCTCCGGCCGAAGCAGGAGGGCAAAAAAATCGTTATTTTTTACTTGCAAGAAGTTGCTCTAATTCTTTGATACGGGCAAGAGCAGCTTGAGTTTTCTTTTCAGCAGCTTCTCTTGCAGCCTTTTCCCTTTCTTCATTTTTTTGTGATTGCTCAAGCTTCTTATTCGTATTGTCTAGTTCTTCGCTCAGTTCTTCCACGCGATATTTCAGACTGTTCTCATCCAACATAGGTAAAGCTTCTGACCACATAGAAAGCACCTCCTCAGGCCGCTGCCGCAGCGAGGCGATTTCCTGAAAAATAGATTCCATCCATGGGAAATCCTGCGTAAGACGTTCTGCGTCCTCCGGGGAGTTCATGGACAGGAGAAAAAGCCATGCTGCCTGTTCGTTTTTCTTTATTTCAGAATACGGGATCTTGCGAAACACGTCAAGAGATATGATGCAGAATTTTTCCAGCATATTCAGTTTGATTCCTGTATCAAAAGTGACCTCACCGCGATGAAGATAAGCGTTATGTTCCGTTTTCATTTCTTTTGTACTTTTTTCAAAAATAACAATGACATAGACTTGCTTGATATCTTTGTAAGAGAAAGATTTTTTATCGGGTGAAGTCTTTTTCTCTTTAATATATTGCCGGAGAATAAGATCTGCGGCATAGCAGGACATGCGTTCGCCCGGAAAGCCGTATCCCTGTTTTTGAATTTCCACATTTACAATGGAACCATCTGCGGCCTTGACAATCAGATCCATAATGAGATAGCTTTCGCCATCCATAAGTGTGTTGGAAGAAGAGAGCACTTCCACTACATGAACCGTCATGCCCAGCAGACTGGAGATAAAATGTGACAGTCGGTCGCGATGCAGATCCGGATTAAAGATAAATTTGAAAAACGGATCATAGGTCAGGGGAAGAGATGTTTTTCCAGACAGAAAATCTCTCAGACGGTTTTGTTGAGTTGAACCGAGCTTTTCGTATTTTTCAGAAAGATCGGTGTCCTGATTCAGTCGGTTCAAAAGTTGACTGAAATTTGTTTCATCAATTGTAGATACTGTTGCTTTTTCGTTTGTCATAAATGTCGCCTTTCTGAATGGCGGAATTTACACAGAACGGAGACTCCTTTTCCGGAATTCTGAGCAAATCCGTCTTCAATTGTGGTTCATTGTCGGGGATAGTGCTCGAAATGAGCTTCCGAAAATGAGAGTTAACAGAATAGTAATTACTATGTGACTATAGTAACATACAGTGATTGAAAATGCAACAAGAAAATATGACAATTTGTTTTGGAAAATAATGCTGTAAGTTCCACACTTTTTGAAAATGGCAGGAATTTTTGTAAGCAAGTTGGGCGCTGAGACCCACGCCTCGGCGGCAGCCGGGCAAGAGATCCATGGCATGGCAGAATCCCAAAATGCCCTCCGGCCGAAGCAGGAGGGCAAAAAAATCGTTATTTTTTACTTGCAAGAAGTTGCTCTAATTCTTTGATACGGGCAAGAGCAGCTTGAGTTTTCTTTTCAGCAGCTTCTCTTGCAGCCTTTTCCCTTTCTTCATTTTTTTGTGATTGCTCAAGCTTCTTATTCGTATTGTCTAGTTCTTCGCTCAGTTCTTCCACGCGATATTTCAGACTGTTCTCATCCAACATAGGTAAAGCTTCTGACCACATAGAAAGCACCTCCTCAGGCCGCTGCCGCAGCGAGGCGATTTCCTGAAAAATAGATTCCATCCATGGGAAATCCTGCGTAAGACGTTCTGCGTCCTCCGGGGAGTTCATGGACAGGAGAAAAAGCCATGCTGCCTGTTCGTTTTTCTTTATTTCAGAATACGGGATCTTGCGAAACACGTCAAGAGATATGATGCAGAATTTTTCCAGCATATTCAGTTTGATTCCTGTATCAAAAGTGACCTCACCGCGATGAAGATAAGCGTTATGTTCCGTTTTCATTTCTTTTGTACTTTTTTCAAAAATAACAATGACATAGACTTGCTTGATATCTTTGTAAGAGAAAGATTTTTTATCGGGTGAAGTCTTTTTCTCTTTAATATATTGCCGGAGAATAAGATCTGCGGCATAGCAGGACATGCGTTCGCCCGGAAAGCCGTATCCCTGTTTTTGAATTTCCACATTTACAATGGAACCATCTGCGGCCTTGACAATCAGATCCATAATGAGATAGCTTTCGCCATCCATAAGTGTGTTGGAAGAAGAGAGCACTTCCACTACATGAACCGTCATGCCCAGCAGACTGGAGATAAAATGTGACAGTCGGTCGCGATGCAGATCCGGATTAAAGATAAATTTGAAAAACGGATCATAGGTCAGGGGAAGAGATGTTTTTCCAGACAGAAAATCTCTCAGACGGTTTTGTTGAGTTGAACCGAGCTTTTCGTATTTTTCAGAAAGATCGGTGTCCTGATTCAGTCGGTTCAAAAGTTGACTGAAATTTGTTTCATCAATTGTAGATACTGTTGCTTTTTCGTTTGTCATAAATGTCGCCTTTCTGAATGGCGGAATTTACACAGAACGGAGACTCCTTTTCCGGAATTCTGAGCAAATCCGTCTTCAATTGTGGTTCATTGTCGGGGATAGTGCTCGAAATGAGCTTCCGAAAATGAGAGTTAACAGAATAGTAATTACTATGTGACTATAGTAACATACAGTGATTGAAAATGCAACAAGAAAATATGACAATTTGTTTTGGAAAATAATGCTGTAAGTTCCACACTTTTTGAAAATGGCAGGAAATTTTGTAAGCAAGTTGGGCGCTGAGACCCACGGCATGGCGTCAGCCAGGCAAGAGACTCACGCCCCGGCAGTGGAAGATATTCCAAATCAGTATGTCAAAAATATAACAAACTTGTTGACTATCTTGAAAATAGGTGTATAGTAAAGATTGTGAAAGAAAAAACAATTTCACGTATCAGTAGAGTGGAGGATTGAAAAGATGGCAAACAGAATCGTATTAAATGAAACATCTTATCATGGGAAAGGAGCCATTCAGGAGATCGCAGGAGAAGTAACCCGCAGAGGCTTCCGGAAGGCATTTGTATGTTCAGGACCTACCCTTTATAAGCATGGGGTAACGAAGAAAGTGACCGACGTACTGGAGCAGGCAGGATGTCCTTACGAGGTTTATACCAATATTAAAGAGAACCCGACCATTGAAAATGTGCAGGATGGCGTAAAAGCATACAAAGCGTCCGGAGCAGACTTTATCGTAGCACTGGGAGGCGGATCTCCCATGGATACGGCAAAAGCCATCGGAATTATTATCAATAACCCGGAGTTTGAGGATGTGAGAAGTCTGGAAGGAGTTGCTCCAACCAAGAATCCGTCCGTACCGATCATTGCAGTACCGACCACAGCAGGTACCGCATCCGAGATTACCATTAACTATGTCATTACCGATACCGAGAAGAGAAGAAAATTTGTATGTGTTGATACGCACGATATTCCGATTGTGGCAGTGGTTGACCCGGATATGATGTCATCCATGCCGAAGGGACTGACTGCAGCAACCGGTATGGACGCTCTGACCCATGCCATTGAGGGATACATTACCAAGGCAGCATGGGAAATGACTGACATGTTCCATCTGAAAGCCATCGAGCTGATTTCTTCTTCCTTAAGAGGTGCTGTTGAGAATACACCGGAAGGCCGCGAGGGAATGGCACTTGGCCAGTATGTTGCAGGAATGGGATTCTCCAATGTAGGTCTGGGAATCGTTCACTCTATGGCACATGCACTGGGCGCTGTTTATGATACCCCGCATGGTGTTGCAAATGCAATCCTGCTGCCGACCGTTATGGAATTTAACGCCGATGCAACCGGTGAGAAATACAGAGACATTGCAAAGGCAATGGGCGTTCAGGGAACAGAGAACATGAGCCAGGAAGAGTACCGCAAAGCAGCTGTTGATGCTGTCCGTAAACTGGCCGCTGATGTAGGAATTCCGAAAGATCTGAAAGGAATTGCAAAAGAAGAAGATGTACGGTTTTTAAGTGAAAGTGCAGTGGCAGATGCCTGCGCACCGGGCAACCCGAAAGAAGCAACTCTGGAAGATATTGAGATGCTGTACCGCAAACTTCTGTAAAGACGTTATCCACCATTACATACTTCCTATATACGATATGGAAATGCCGCTATGCCGTTTACCCAGACGGTAAAGCGGCATTTTCATTGTCGTATGGGAGACTTTAGAAAATCTTCATTTGATTTATTCCGTAAATCTGATACAATAGGCGGCACAGGAGGAGCATAATCGCAAATGGAAAAGAAAAGAATAATAGCAGTGGCAATCCTTCTGGTGGCGCTGGCAGCAGTGTGGCTGGGAATCCGGCAGTTTGCAGGCTCTGATGAGATAGAAAATCCGGCGCTTACGATTACGGCGCTGCCGGTAGGAAAGGCAGATGCGCTGATTTTAAAGACGGATGACTGGGTGGCCATGATTGACACCGGAGAGGAAAGCGACGGTTCTTATATCCGGGAGACGCTGGAGGCGGCGGGGATTGATCATTTGAACCTTCTGCTGATCACTCATTTTGATAAGGATCATGTGGGCAGTGCAGCGGAACTTCTGGAGTCGGTCGGTGCGGATCAGGTACGGATGCCGGATTATGAAGGAACAAGACCCGAGTATGCGGCATTTTTGGCAGCACTGAAAGCACATCCGGAGACGGAGGTGCAGCGGGTTACCGGAACGGAAACACTGGAAATTTCAGCAGGATCGGTGAACACATCTCTTACGATTTATGCGGCAGATGATCCGGCAGAGATTCAGGATACGGACGGAGAATATGACAATGATATGTCTCTGGTGGCGGATCTCACCTGCGGTGAGAAGAAATTTTTGTTCACCGGGGATATTGAGAAGACGAGAATCCGTCAGATGCTGGAATCCCAGGTGGACTGGAAAGCGGACTGGATCAAGATGCCCCACCACGGACGCTATCAGAAAAAGGTGGAAAAGCTTCTGGAAGCGGTACAGCCATCCTACGCGGTGATCTGTGACGGAGAGGATCAGGAAGCGGACGAAGAGACACTGGATGCTCTGAAAAAACGGCAGATAGAAGAATGGGAGACGGCTGATGGCATGGTAGTGACTGTGACTGATGGAAAGAATATAGAAATCAGACAGTAGAAGGAATAATATGAAGAAAAAACAACTGACAGTATGGATGATGGCTGCAGTATTGAGTGCAGCAATGTTGACAGGATGCGGACAGAAAGACACCGCAGAACAGACGGAAAATACCGAGCAGACAGCGGATTCTGAGGAAGCGACTATGCCGGATGAAGATATGGAAATTGACCCGGAATTTGGCGTCGATCCTGATGAAAATGGGGATGCACCTGCAGCAATGGCACCTGCTGTATTTGGTGTGATTACCGATGTGAGCGGAAATGAAATCACTGTGGACAATCAGTCTGACATCTCTTCCAAAGGGGAAATGATTCTGATGATTGACCCGGACAACACGTATCTTCTGGATGCATCAACCGGACTCCCGGTGGATGTGCAGGATGTACAGACAGGAGGCAGCTTTGAAGCTTATCTTGGAGATGCCATGACCATGTCCCTTCCGCCGCAGAATACACCGGATATTGTATTTGTAAATCTTCCGGAAGACATTGCCATGCCGGTCTATGTCGTGGCAGCCGAAGACCCGACTGAGGCGAACGGCGTCTGGACACTGGAAGCAACAGATGGAACTGTATATGAAGTGACAGAAGATGCACAGGTGGTACCGTATCTTACCAAAAATATCGTGAAGATGCAGGATGTACAGAAAGGAACCGCATGTGCCATCTGGTATGATGATCAGAATCAGGTACAGAAAGTGATGATCCTGGAGTAATGCGAAATCCCAGGCAGCGAAAACTGCCGGGGATTATTTTACTTGAAAATTCGATTCAAAATCTGGTGTGCCACTTCTTCTTTACTCATGAGAGGCAGTTCTTCCACACCTTCTCTGGTGATCAGGGTGACTACATTAGTGTCGGTGCCGAAGCCGGCACCGGTGGTTTTCAGGTTATTCGCCACAATCATATCCACATTTTTTTTCGTAAGCTTGGCGGTGGAATTTTCCAGCATATGCTCGGTTTCCATGGAGAAGCCGCACAGGAACTGGCCGTCGCGCTTGTGCTCACCCAGATATTTTAAAATATCTGTGGTGCGTTTCAGCGGGATGCTCATGTCACCGTCTTTTTTCTTTACTTTCTCGGAGCTGACGTCAGCAGGCGTATAGTCGGCCACAGCGGCAGCTTTGATAATAGCGTCCTGCTCGGCTGCGTGAGCAGACACGGCATCGAACATATCCTGAGCAGATGTGATAGGGATCACCTTTACAAATGGCGGCGGGGCAATGGAGACAGGACCGGATACCAGGGTAACGTCCGCACCGCGGAGCGAAGCAGCATGGGCGATGGCATACCCCATCTTTCCGGTGGAATGGTTCGTGAGATAGCGGACCGGATCCAGTGCTTCCTGGGTAGGACCGGCAGTAACCAGTACTTTTTTGCCCAGCAGATCTTTTTCAAAGGCCAGATGCTGCTCAATATAGGAGAGAAGGGTTTCCGGTTCCGGCATCTTTCCGGCACCGGTGTCACCGCATGCCAGATGGCCGCTGGCCGGTTCGATGATTTCCCAGCCGTATCTTTTCAGGGTGGTCAGGTTATCCTGTACAACAGGATTCTCATACATGGCTGTGTTCATGGCCGGAGACAGAAGCTTCGGGCATTTGCAGGCCATAATGGTAGTGGTGAGCATGTCATCGGCAATGCCGTGGGCAAGCTTTCCGATCACATTGGCGGAGGCCGGAGCCACCAGCACCAGGTCTGCTTTCTTTGCCACGGAAATGTGCTCCACCTCAAAGGTGAAGTTCCGGTCGAAGGTGTCGATGAGGCATTTATTTCCGGTGAGCGTCTCAAAAGTCACCGGGGTAATGAACTGTGTTGCACTTCTGGTCATGATGACCTGCACATTGCAGTGCTGCTTTTTCAGGGCACTGGCTAAGGATGCAATTTTATAAGCGGCGATACTCCCGGTTACACCGAGAACTACGCATTTATTTTTTAACATAGAAAACCTCCATGGTTTGTGTATTAGTTGCAGAAAATACGGCGGGCGAAAGTGACAGGCTGTGAGCGGAACCGCTCGCGCTAAGTCCTCGATCCAGCGGTACTAAGGAAATGCTGATTAAATCAGCATTTCCTTAGCTGCCGCCGGCGGATCGCACGGATTTGCAAAGGAATTTGCTGCTTCGCAGCGCAAATCCGGCGAGGAAAACGCTTTAATCAGCGTTTCCCTAACATTCGAACTACGCCTGCGGCTTGTTCTCATGAAGTACCGGGACTGCGGACGTTCCTTTCACAGGCTGTCATTTTCTTCCGCCAGATCATTTTCGACCATTTCGCAACCTGTGAACCGTACATGCAATATCATCATAAATATGGCATAAAGCCATGGAAATGTAAAGAAAAAGATGGTAGAATAAAAGATAATTTGGCATTTATCTATAACGAAATGAGGGATAAAAATATGATATTAGCAGTTGATATTGGAAATACCAACATTGTGGTAGGCTGCATCCACGGCGAGGAGATCTGCTTTGTGGAGCGTCTGTCTACGGTATCCACCAGAACCGAGCTGGAATACGCCATCAGTTTTAAGAACGTGCTGGAGATGTACGGCATCAGTATCGAGGAGCTGGACGGCGGCATTATTTCTTCCGTAGTTCCTCCGGTGACGAATATTGTGAAGCATTCCATGGAGAAGATTCTGAACCGGGAAGTCATGCTCATCGGTCCGGGCGTGAAGACCGGTCTTAACGTACTGATGGATGATCCCCGTCAGGTGGGAAGCGACCGCATCGTCAATGCAGTGGCTGTGGTACATGAGTATCCGGTTCCGGCGGCCATTATCGATATGGGAACCGCGACGACCATCTGCGTGGTGGATGGTAAGAAAAATTACATCGGCGGAGCCATCATTCCGGGAATGCGGATCTCAGCAGATACCCTGACAGCCAGAACCGCACAGCTTCCGAAGATCAGTCTGGAAGCACCGGCGAAGCTCATCGGTAAAAATACTGTGGACTGTATGAAGAGTGGTGTGTTCTATGGAAATGTGGCACTGATCGATGGAATGCTGGACAAGATCGAGGAGGAGATGGGGCAGAAGCTTACCATTATTGCCACCGGCGGCCTGGCAAAAACACTGATTCCTTATTGTAAGCACGACATCATTCTGGATGACGCCCTGCTGCTGAAAGGCTTAAAGATCATTTACGAGAAAAATAAGTAATTGTAAATCCTGATTCAATCGTATATAATGAATCCAATATGGGCATTGCCCTGACGATAGTTAAGAAACAAGGAGATAAGAAGAAAGATGGCTAAGAAAATTCGTACAAGATTTGCGCCGAGTCCCACCGGACGTATGCACGTAGGTAACTTAAGAACGGCGTTGTATGCATATTTGATCGCAAAACACGAGGGAGGGGATTTCCTGCTTCGTATCGAAGACACCGACCAGGAGCGTCAGGTAGAAGGTGCGGTTGAGATTATCTACCGTACAATAAAGGCGACCGGCCTGATCCATGATGAAGGCCCGGATAAGGATGGCGGGGTTGGACCCTATGTACAAAGCGAACGGGTGAAATCCGGACTCTATATGGAATATGCCAAGAAGCTCATCGAGAAAGGGGAGGCTTACTATTGCTTCTGCGACAAAGAGCGTCTGGAAAGCCTGAAACAGGAAGTAGCCGGCAAGGAGATCATGATCTATGACAAGCATTGTCTGCATCTTTCCAAAGAGGAAGTAGAAGAGAAGTTAAAAGCAGGTGTTCCGTATGTCATTCGTCAGAACAACCCGCAGACCGGAACGACCACGTTTCATGATGATATTTACGGAGACATTACTGTAGATAACTCCGAACTGGATGATATGATTCTGATTAAGTCCGACGGATATCCGACCTATAACTTTGCGAATGTAGTAGATGATCATCTTATGGGTATTACCCATGTAGTCAGAGGAAATGAGTATCTCTCTTCCTCTCCGAAATACAATCGTCTCTACGAGGCTTTTGGATGGGAAGTACCGGTCTACGTACATTGCCCGCTGATTACCGATGAGAACCATAAGAAATTAAGCAAGCGCTGCGGACATTCTTCTTATGAAGATCTGATCGATCAGGGATTCCTGACCGAGGCAGTGGTAAACTTTGTTGCATTGCTTGGATGGTCTCCGGAGGACAATCAGGAGATTATGTCCCTGCAGGAGCTTATTGAGAAATTTGACTATCACCACATCAGTAAATCCCCGGCAGTCTTTGACTACGGTAAATTAAAATGGATGAACGGCGAGTACATTAAGAAAATGGATTTTGAGCCGTTCTATGAGAGAGCACTTCCTTATATGAAGGAAGTCATCACCAAAGATTACGACTTTAAGAAGATTGCCCAGATGGTGAAGACCCGTATCGAGATTTTCCCGGATATCAGGGATCTGATTGATTTCTTTGAGGAAGTACCGGAGTACGATGTGGCAATGTATACCCATAAGAAAATGAAGACTACAGCAGAGTCTTCCCTTGAAGTATTAAAAGAGGTGCTCCCGCTTCTGAAAGCACAGGAGGATTACAGTAACGATGCGCTGTATGAGATGCTGTGTGCATTCGTCAAGGAGAAAGGTTACAAGAACGGTTATGTGATGTGGCCGATCCGCACCGCTGTTTCCGGAAAACAGATGACTCCGTGTGGAGCAACCGAGATTCTGGAGATTCTTGGCAAAGAAGAGAGTATTGCACGTATTGAGAAAGCAATTGAAGAGAAATTAAGCTAAAAGCGAGTCTGTATGAGTTCTTTTACGAAATCACAGAGCGAAGCGATCCGTCATCAGGACGGACCGCTGCTCGTTCTGGCAGGTCCCGGTTCGGGAAAAACTACCGTTGTAACCAAAAGAGTCCAGTATCTGGTACAGGACTGTCATATTTCGCCCTCCTCCATTCTGGTGATTACCTTTACCAAGGCAGCCGCCACGGAAATGAAGGAGCGTTTTCTGCGTCTGATGGAGCAGGCGGAGGAGAAGCCGCAGGGCTATGGAAATGTGTCATTTGGCACTTTTCATGCCGTGTTTTTCAGTATTTTAAAACTGTCCTATGGATTTACGGCGGCCAACATTTTGCGGGAAGAGACCCGGTACCAGTATATGAAGGAAATTGTGGACCGGCTGAAGCTGGAGATTGATGATGAAAATGAATTTATCTCCGGTGTACTGGCAGAGATCAGCCTGATTAAGAATGAGCGGATTTCTCTGGAACATTATTTTTCCAAGAATTGTGCGGAAGATATTTTCCGGAAGATCTTTGAGGCTTATGAGCAGCGGAAGCGGAATGCAAGGCTCATTGATTTTGACGACATGCTCAGCTATACCTGGGAGCTTCTGTCGAAGCGGCCGGATATTCTGGAGGCCTGGCAGAAGAAATTCCGGTACATTCTGGTGGATGAGTTTCAGGATATTAACCGCCTGCAGTATGATATTTTGCGGCTCCTGGCACAGCCGGAAAATAATCTTTTTATCGTTGGGGACGATGACCAGTCCATCTACCGGTTCCGGGGAGCGAAGCCGGAGATTATGCTGAATTTTCAGAAGGATTATCCGACAGCGGGACGGGTATTGTTAAGCGATAATTTCCGTTCTACACGGCAGATTGTCCATGCGGCAGGCCGGGTCATCCGGAAAAATCAGTCCAGGTTTGCAAAGGAGATCACGGCCAGAGGCGGAGACGGGCCGGGCGTCCGGATTCTTGCTTTTGAGGACCAGCAGCAGGAGTGTCTGTATCTCCTGAAAGAGATGCAGGAATATAAGAAAAATGGCGGCGCATGGCAGCATATGGCGGTGCTTTATCGGACCAACACCCAGCCGAGGCTTCTCATACAGAAGCTCATGGAATTTAATGTGCCTTTCCGGGTGCGGGATCAGGTGCCGAATCTTTTTGAGCACTGGATTGCAAAAAATCTGTTCTGTTATATCCGCCTGGCCTGCGGCTCAAAGTTCCGGAAAGATCTGCTGCCGGTGCTCAACCGTCCAAAACGGTATATGAACCGGGAGTGTTTAAATGACGAGACCATTTGCTGGGAGTATATGCTGGATTATTATAAGGACAAGCCTTATGTCTGTGATAAGATTGACCGGCTTCAGTATGATCTGAAGATGCTGGGCAGAATGGGACCCTTTGCAGCCATCAACTATATCCGGCATGTGGTCGGATATGAGGAATATCTGAAAGAATATGCAAAATTTCGCCGGATGAATGAGGAGGAACTTCTGGAAGTGTTAAATGAATTGCAGGAGAGCGCCAGAGCATACAAAACTTACGATGAATGGTTCGCGTACATGGAACGATACAAAAAAGAAATGGATGAGATGCGGAAACGGCAGCAGGAAGTAAAAGAAGGCGTCCATCTGGCCACCATGCACAGCAGCAAGGGACTGGAATATGACAAGGTCTTTATCCTGGATGCGGCAGAAGGTATTACGCCTTATAAAAAGGCAGTGCTGGATGCGGATCTGGAGGAGGAGCGCCGGATGTTTTATGTGGCTATGACCAGGGCGAAGAAGGAGCTGACCATCTGCTGGGCGAAGAAGCAGTTCAGTCATGATCTGACCGTATCAAGGTTTGTGGAGGAGATGAAAGATGACAGAGCAGTATAAGACGGTATACGAGGGCGGAGAAGGCGAACTGGTGGAGAAAAAATCCCGTTTTATCGCCACAGTCCATCCGGTAAAGACAGAGGAAGAGGCAAACCAGTTTGTGGAAGAAATGCGGAAGAAATACTGGGATGCCAGACATAACTGCTGGGCATTCATTCTGGGGGAACGGCAGGAATTCAAGCGCTGCAGCGATGACGGAGAACCTTCCCAGACAGCCGGAAAGCCCATGATGGATGTACTGACCGGAGCGGGGCTTACGGATGTGGCTGTTGTGGTAACCCGGTATTTTGGCGGAACCCTTCTTGGAACCGGCGGACTGGTGCGTGCCTATTCCGGCGCGGTACAGGAGGGATTAAAGAACAGTACGATTATTACCAAATATCTGGGTGTGCAGCTGTCTGTGACTACCGATTACAATGGAGTGGGCAAGCTGCAGTATCTGTTCGGGCAGAAAGAGATTCCGATCCTGTCTGCGGACTACACGGACAGGGTGGTATTTACGGTTCTGGTGGCATCTCAGCGGCTACAGGAGATCAAAAAAGCCATCACCGAGGCAACCAGCGCCACCGCTCAGATGGAGGAGTCGGATCCTGTCTATTTTGCAGAAATTAACGGAAAATTTGCGGTTGTGTAAAATCTGTGTAAAATCAAAATAAGGCATGTGTAAAATTTCGCTAAAAAAATTGTGAAGTGTTGACAGCAGAAGAATATCACTGATATAGTCGAATCAAAGGAATTGTAGGTAAGCTGCAATTCTTTTTGGTGTAAAGAGTATTCTACGGAGGATAGAAAAAGTATGAGTGTATTCAATGTGCTGACCCTTTTCGGGGGACTCGCCATGTTCCTTTACGGAATGGAACTGATGGGACAGGGGCTGGAGTCTGCATCCGGCGGTAAGCTGGAAAAAATTCTGGAAAATCTGACATCCAATCTGTTCAAGGCTGTACTGCTGGGTATTGCGGTCACCGGTGTGATCCAGAGTTCCTCTGCCACTACCGTCATGGTAGTCGGTTTCGTCAACAGCGGTATCATGACCCTTTCCCGGGCAGTGGGGGTTATCATGGGCGCGAACATCGGTACCACCGTGACGGCATGGATCCTGTCACTGGCCGGAATCGAGAGCGAAAGCTTTTTCATGCAGCTTCTGAAGCCATCCACCTTCTCTCCGGTGCTGGGCGTCATCGGTATGGGCATGATGATGTTTTCCAAACGCGAGAAGAGCAAAGACATCGGAAGTATTCTGATTGGTTTTACGATTCTGATGTTTGGAATGGAGACTATGTCAGGCGCTGTGGAACCCCTGGCGGATGTGCCGGAGTTTACCAGCATCTTGCTGATCTTTTCCAATCCGGTGTTCGGTGTGCTGGCGGGTGCGGTGCTGACAGGAATCATTCAGAGTTCCAGCGCTTCTGTCGGTATCCTGCAGGCATTGTGTATGACGGGAGCAGTTCCCTACAGTACAGCACTTCCGATTATCATGGGACAGAATATCGGTACCTGTGTCACCGCCATGCTGTCTGCCATCGGAGCCAAGAGAAACGCGAAACGTGCGGCGATCATACATCTGATGTTTAATATGATCGGTACCGTGCTGTTCCTGACAGTCTTCTATACACTGAACCTGTTTGTGCATTTTGCATTTCTGGAAGAAAATGCGACAGCAGTGGGAATTGCCATGATCCATACCACCTTTAATGTGACCGTAACCCTGGTACTGATTCCGTTTAACCAGATGCTGGTAAAACTGGCCTATATCGTGATTCCGGTTACAGAGGATGAAAAGAGCAAAAACTCAGGCAATCTTACTATTCTGGATGAACGTTTTCTGGAGGTGCCGGGCTATGCGCTGGAGATCAGTGAGACTGCAGCCCTGACCATGTTCCAGGAGGTCAGACGTTCGTTGGGGCTGTCAGAGACCTTGCTGAAGGATTATCAGCCGGAGACGGTTGTTGAGATGAAAGAAAGTGAAGAACTGGTAGACGGGTATGAAAACCAGATATCCAATTATCTGCTGGCACTTTCCCATAAGGGAATCAATGAAAGCGAGAGCCAGAAGCTTTCTGTGCTTCTCTATACAGTCAGTGATATCGAGACCATCAGCGACCAGGTCTGCAATATCGGAATTGCCTACCGGGGAATGGATGCAAAGAAAATTGTATTTTCGGGAGCAGCATTGGAAGAGCTGGGTGTACTTCAGTCGCTGGAATCAGAGCTGGTAGATAAGACTATAGAAATGTTTCAGGCTTCCGGAGAAACCTTATCGGATGTCTATGCATGCCGCCATCTGCTGGTAGAGCTTTCCGGTCAGGTGAAAGAGCGCCATATGTCACGTTTGATGGGGGATCAGTGTTCTATGGAAGTGGGAATGGTGCTGACGGATATCCTGAACAGCTACGGGCGCATCAGCCTAAGATGTTTGAGAATCGCCAATTATCTGTCCCAGAAGGATAAACATTCTCTGGCTATCCATGATCTGGAGACGATGCTGCCGGAGATGGAATATCATACCGAGTATGAAACGTATAAAAAGAAATATCAGCTGCCTTAGGCAATGAAGTTTCCTATGCGATAAAAAGATCATCCATCGTAAACTTGATGGATGATCTTATTTTAATTCAACTGATCTTCAGTTACCAGTTCATCATACTCCATGGAATCCAAAAGCTCATCGAACGCATCGGATGCGATCTCGTACTCTTCATCGGTCTCGATGTTGTCAAGCTTCGGATTGCCTGCAGCATCTTTGGTGTAACGGTACAGATAAACTTCTCCGTCCTCGTTCTGACCATTTTCATCCAGCGGAAGAAGTGCAATATATTCTTTGTCGCCGGCATCAAAGATTCCAACGATGGCACATTCTACGGTGCTGTCGTCGTCAAGGGTCAGTGTTACGGTTACGCCGTCACCGCCGCAGGAAGAGCAGTCGCCGTTGCATTTTGTTTCATCACAGGTATTAGCCATTTGTAAACCCTCATTTCTTTCCTAAACTTTATGTACAGATATACTCTACCAATGTATCAGAACTGTGGTAAATTTGCAAGGGGTGTACTTGACTTTATAGCGGATTCCTATAAAATAAAAAAGAATGACTGTAACTGTTCAGACAGCAGCCAGACACTTACTGTCAGGCTGCGTAAGAACTTGATTCAGGGGTGAGCAGGCTCCTTTTGCGAAGCAAAACTTTAAATGAGCCTGCGAATCGTTACTGGAACGAGGTACGAGTGAACAGTAACGAATGACTTCAAGGAGGAGTGACGAGATGGAACTGGTATTTTCAAACAGGACCCGGAGTATTGAAGAGGGCATCTTTTCTGTATTGAATACAAAAAAAGAAGAACTGCTGAAAGCAGGACGCAAGGTTTATAACTTTTCAGTGGGCACACCGGATTTTCAGCCGCCGGTACACATTATGGAAGCGATGCAGGAAGCCTGCAAGGATCCGGAAAATTACAAATACGCGCTGGCAGACCGGCCGGAGATGCTGGAGGCGGTAAAGGATTTCTATCATAACCGTTTCGGCGTAGAGATTGAGACCGATCAGATTATGAGCATGTACGGATCCCAGGAAGGAATGGCACACATCGGACTGGTCATGTGCGATCCGGGGGATGTGATGCTGGTGCCGAATCCGGGATATCCCGTATTTGGAATCGGACCGGAGCTTATGGGAGCAAAGATGGAAACCTATCCTTTATATAAGGAACATAATTTCATTCCCAATTTTGATGACATCCCGGAGGAGACAGCCAGAAAAGCCAAATTCATGATTATTTCCTATCCGGCCAACCCGGTATGTTCTGTGGCAGATGATGAATTTTATGAGAAAGTCATTGCATTTGCGAAGAAATACAATGTCATGATTCTTCATGACAATGCCTATTCAGACATTGTGTTTGGCGGTAAAGAAGGAAAATCCTTCCTGTCCTATCCGGGCGCCATGGACGTGGGAATTGAATTTTATTCTCTGTCCAAATCTTATAACATGACCGGTATGCGAATTTCCTTTGCCATTGGAAATAAAGAAATTATCGAGGCGTTCCGCAAGGTCCGTTCCCAGATTGACTACGGTATTTTCCTTCCTGTTCAGAAGGCCGCAGTGGCAGCATTGACAGGACCGCAGGAAAGCGTGAAAGAGCAGTGCAGACTTTATGAGGAACGGAATTACGCGCTGTGCCGCGGACTGACGAAGATTGGCTGGAACGTGCCGGACGGACAGGGTACCATGTTTGTATGGGCGCCCATCCCGGATAATTATACCGGCAGTGAGAAATTCGTATTAGACCTGATGGAGCAGACAGGTGTGATTGTGACGCCGGGAACTGCATTTGGCGATCTGGGTGAAGGTTATGTGCGGATGGCGCTGGTTCATCCGGCGGAAGTGATTGAAGAGGCAATTCAGTCCATCCAGAAGAGTGGTATTTTAAAGGCATGAGCTTTGTAGATACCTATACGGAATTTATTTTTACAGAGGATGCGCCGGAGAAGGCGGATATTATTTTTGTTCCGGGTTCCTCGGAAGGAACACTGGCTGTCCGGGCAGCAAATCTCTGGAAACAGCAGTATGCGCCGATAATTCTGCCATCTGGCAGATTTGCCAAAAATACGGGCCATTTTGACGGACCAGGCAGTTATGGAACGGAATGGGAGTATCTGCACGCGATCCTGCGGAAGGAAGGTGTGCCGGAGGAAGCCATCTGGAGGGAAGACCAGGCCACCTTCACTTACGAGAACGCCATTTATTCCCGGAAAGTGACCGATGTAGCCGGATTTTCTGTGAAGACGGCACTGGTCTGTTGTCAGGCATACCATGCCAGACGGGCAAAGTTATACTACCAGGTGTGTTTCCCGGAGGCGCGAATCCTAATGATTCCCACAGTCACCAAAGGAATCAGCCGGGAAAACTGGTATCAGAACGAGGCATCCATTGACCTGGTATTAAAAGAAATGGAACACTGCGGAAGTCAGTTCCATGACATATTTCGGGAACGTTTGCAGGGGTAATATGTTACCGGTAACAAGTTTCTCTCTGAAAAAGTAGACAGAGTACCATTATCATCATGAGAAAAATTTACTATAATAAGACCATCAAAAACCACCGAGATCTTATTAATCAAACAAAAGGAGAGAAAAAAATCATGAAAATTGTAGTACTTGACGGCTATACCGAGAATCCTGGAGACATCAGCTGGGCACCGCTGGAGGCACTTGGCGAGGTAACTGTATATGACAGAACTTCTTATGTGGAGTCTCCGCTGATTGCAGAGCGTATCGGTGATGCAGAGGTTGTTGTTATCAACAAAACCCCGATCAGCAAAGAGACCATCGACAAATGCCCGAACATCAAAACCATCGCAGTTCTGGCAACCGGTTACAATGTAGTAGATTATGAGTATGCAAAATCCAAAGGAATTCCGGTTCAGAACGTACCGGTATACGGAACTGACAACGTAAGCCAGTTTGCAGTATCTCTTCTGATGGAGGTTTGCTCCCATATCGGACATCACAATGATTCCGTACATAATGGCGAGTGGGCAAGCAACGTTGACTGGTGCTACTGGCATTATCCGATGATCGAGGTATCCGGCAAGACCGCTGGTATCATTGGTCTTGGACGTATCGGTGTAAATACCGCTAAAATCCTGAAAGCAATGAACGTAAATGTCATCGCTTATGATGCATTCCAGAGCGAGGCCGGAAAAGCAGTTGCAGAGTATGTAGAGCTGGATGAGCTGCTTGCAAAATCTGATTTCATCTTCCTGCACTGCCCGCTGTTCCCGTCTACCGAGGGAATCATCAACAAAGACAACATCGCTAAGATGAAAGATGGCGTTGTTATCATCAACAACAGCCGTGGTCCGCTGGTAGTTGAGCAGGATCTGTACGAGGCACTGGAGAGCGGAAAAGTATCCGCAGCAGCAGTTGACGTTGTATCTACAGAGCCGATCAAAGCAGATAATGTACTGCTGAAAGCTAAGAACTGCATCATTACCCCGCATATTTCCTGGGCTACTCAGGATGCGAGAAAGCGTATCATGAACACCACCGCAGAGAATATCAAATCTGTACTGGACGGAGCTCCGGTAAACGTGGTTAACAAATAATGAAAGTAGTAATTGCAATCGATTCCCTGAAGGGAAGCTTAAGCTCTATGGAAGCAGGACGTGCCATTGAGCAAGGTATCCTGAATGTGCTGCCGGATACGGAAGTGACGGTCAAGCCGCTTGCGGACGGTGGAGAAGGCACAACGGAAGCACTGGCAGAAGGCATGGGCGGAGAACTGGTAGAGGTTCAGGTTCACGGACCTCTGGAGACTCCGGTTACTGCGGCTTACGGAGTGATTCAGGAAACAGGGACAGCCATCATGGAGATGGCTGCCGCTGCCGGAATTATTCTGGTAGGAAAAGACAAACGGCCGCTGGAAGCTACCACCTATGGCGTCGGTGAGATGATCAAAGATGCCATTGGAAAGGGGTGCCGCAGATTCATCATCGGTATTGGCGGAAGCGCCACCAATGATGGCGGTATCGGTATGCTGACCGCACTTGGATATGAATTTCTGGATGAGGACGGAGAACCTGCAGGCATCGGTGCTGACGCACTGGGCAAAGTAGCAGAGATCCGCACGGCAAATGTACTGCCGGAACTGAAAGAATGCCATTTCCGCATTGCCTGCGACGTTACCAATCCGCTCTGCGGAGAGAACGGCGCCACCTATATTTATGGTCCCCAGAAGGGTGTGACTGAAGAAATGCGCCAGGGTCTTGATGAGGCCATGGGTTCCTATGCAGAAGTAACGAAGAAATGCATGGGTACGGACTGCGCGCTTATGGAAGGCGCAGGAGCAGCCGGAGGTCTTGGATTTGCCTTTTTAAGCTTCCTCGGAGCAGAGCTGCTGCCGGGTATTGAACTGGTGCTGGATGCAGTCGGCATGGAAAAAGCCATGGAAGGCGCTGATCTGGTATTTACCGGAGAGGGCAGACTGGATCAGCAGACTGCCATGGGAAAAGCCCCGGTGGGAATCGCACGGCTTGCTAAAAAGTGCGGCGCGAAAGTAATCGCCCTGGCCGGTGCGGTAGTGGAAGGAGCAGAAGCCTGCAATGAAAATGGCATCGATGCTTATTTCCCGATTCTGCGCAAGGTGGTGACGCTGGATGAGGCTATGGAGCCTGAGACGGCGAAGCAGAATATGATCCGTACAACGGAACAGGTGATCCGTCTGGTGGCGGCTGCGAAATCGTTACTGGAACGAGGCACGAGTGAACAGTAATAACGATAAGGAAAGATACAGATGAAAGAAGAAACATTAATCCTGCTTGGAACCGGTAATGCAACTGTTACCAGATGCTTTAATACCTGCTTTGCCATCAAGCGCGGCGAGGAATATTTTCTGGTGGATACAGGCGGCGGAAACGGCATTATGACCCAGCTGGAAAAAGCCAATATTCCAATGGAGTCCATTCATGAAATTTTCATGAGCCATGAGCATACAGATCACCTGCTTGGACTGATCTGGCTCATCCGTATGATCGCCACGAAAATGAAAAAGGGACAGTATGAAGGAAATCTCAATATATACTGCCATGCTGATCTGAAAGATATTATCCTGACCATCACCAAACTGACTGTACAGGACAAATTCTTTAAAATGATCGGAGAGAGGATCTTCATTCACCCGGTAGAAGACCAGGAGGTCAGAGAAGTGATGGGATATAAACTCACTTTCTTTGACATTCATTCCACAAAAGCAAAACAGTTCGGCTTCACCATGCAGCTGATGAACGGCAGAAAATTCACTTTCCTCGGTGATGAGCCTTATCAGGAGCATGAGCATGCATATGCGGTGGATGCGGACTGGCTGCTTCATGAGGCGTTCTGCCTGTACAGGGACAGAGATATTTACAAGCCTTATGAAAAGCACCACACCACAGTAAAAGAAGCCTGTGAGCATGCGGAAGAATTAAGAGCGAAGAATCTGATTCTGTATCATACTGAAGATAAAAATCTGGCAGACAGAAGAAAACTCTATACAGAAGAGGGACAGCCATATTACCACGGTAACCTGATGATTCCCGATGACCTTGACAGAATTATTTTATAGCCATGAGCGAAGAGGAAGTACCACAAAAAAGGGAACTTCCTCTTTGTGTCTACGAAAGTAGGACTTGAAAAAAGTAAAAAATATGGTACTATAATGAATGAATTATTATGAGCAGAAAAGGAGATAACTATGCAGACTCTAGAACTGAAAAAAATTGCAAATGAAGTCCGCAAAGGAATCGTAACTGCAGTGCACAGCGCAAAAGCAGGACATCCGGGCGGATCTTTATCTGCAGCAGACATTTTTACATACCTCTATTTTGAGGAAATGAATATCGATCCGAAGAATCCGACTGATCCGGACAGAGACCGTTTCGTGCTTTCCAAAGGACATACGGCTCCGGGATACTACAGTGCAATGGCACAGAGAGGATACTTCCCGGTTGAAGAGCTGCTTACCCTTCGTCATGTAGACAGCCGCCTTCAGGGACATCCGTGCATGCAGGATCTTCCGGGTATTGATATGTCTTCAGGATCTCTGGGACAGGGAATCTCTGCAGCAGTAGGTATGGCAATCGCCGGAAAACTGGATAACAAATCCTATCGTGTATACACCCTGCTGGGTGATGGCGAGATCCAGGAAGGTCAGGTATGGGAGGCTTCCATGCTGGCCGGACATCGTCATCTGGACAATCTGGTAGTTATCGTTGACAACAACGGCCTTCAGATCGATGGAAGAATCGAAGATGTAAACTCTCCGTACCCGATCGACAAAAAATTCGAGGCATTTAATTTCCATGTAATCAACGTTGCAGACGGAAATGATATGGATCAGTTAAGAGCTGCTTTTGAAGAAGCTAAGACGGTAAAAGGACAGCCGACCGCTATTATTGCCAAGACCGTAAAAGGTAAAGGCGTATCCTTCATGGAGAACCAGGCATCTTGGCACGGAACTGCTCCGAATGATGAGCAGTATGCAGTAGCAATGGCAGATTTGGAGAAAGTAGGTGAAGCATTATGTCAGAAGTAAAGAAGATCGCAACAAGAGAAAGCTACGGTAACGCTCTGGCAGAGCTTGGCGCACAGAATCCGAATGTGGTTGTACTCGATGCAGACCTTGCAGGAGCTACCAAGACTGGTGTATTCAAAAAAGCATTCCCGGAGCGTCACATTGACTGTGGTATCGCAGAGGGAAATATGATGGGAGTAGCAGCAGGACTTGCTACCTGCGGAAAAGTTGTTTTCGCTTCTTCTTTCGCAATGTTCGCAGCAGGAAGAGCATTTGAGCAGGTTCGTAACTCCATCGGATATCCGCATCTGAATGTAAAGATCGGAGCTACTCACGCAGGAATTTCTGTAGGTGAGGACGGAGCTACCCATCAGTGTAACGAGGATATTGCTATTATGCGTACTATCCCGGGAATGACCATCATCTGCCCGGCTGACGACGTAGAAGCAAGAGCAGCTGTAAAAGCAGCAGCTGAGTATGAAGGACCGGTTTATTTAAGATTTGGTCGTCTGGCTGTTCCGGTCATCAACGACGAAGCAACTTACAAGTTTGAGATTGGAAAAGGAATTACCATGAAGGAAGGCAAAGATGTAACCATCATCGCTACCGGACTTGAGGTAAACGAGAGCCTTGAAGCTGCAAAGCTTCTTGAGGCAGACGGAATTTCCGCAGAGGTGATTGACATCCATACCATCAAACCGATCGACAGAGAGCTGGTAGTAGCATCTGCAAAGAAGACCGGTAAGGTTGTAACCGTCGAGGAGCATTCCATTATCGGAGGACTTGGCGGAGCAGTTGCAGAAGTTCTGGCTGAGGAAGCACCGACCAAGATGCTTCGCATCGGTATGATGGATCAGTTCGGAGAGTCTGGTCCGGCAAAAGCCCTGATCGAGAAATACGGTCTGGACGCTAAAGGCATTTATGAGAAAGTAAAAGCCTGGCTGTAAGATTGAATTATAAGAAAGCCCTGAGATGAATTTTCATCTCGGGGCTTTTTTCTAAGAAAAAAATAAAATTTAATCCGGGTATACCAGACGCTCCTGGGGAATGTCGTAAAGTACCTCGTCCAGATATTTTCTGGCAAGATATTTTGCCATAGGCAGGTTCATGTCCAGATAATTGCCACAGTCTTTCGGACTGGCTCCCGGCACTTCTCCCTCAAAATCGCGGATAAATTCATACATTTCGATCATCAGATTTACAATGTCGCTGGATTCATAGTCACCGGCCAGCAGCAGATAGAATCCGGTCCGGCATCCCATGGGTCCAAAGTAGATGGTCTTGGAACCATAGAGTGGATGGTTTCTTAAAAAGGTTGCCCCCAGATGCTCAATGGTATGCACCTCTGCGGTATTTATGACCGGTTCATCGTTGGGGCTGGTCATACGCAGGTCAAAAGTGGTGATGACAGAGTCACCGACAGAGTCTTTGCGCGATACATAGACACCCGGAATCAGACGGATATGGTCTATGGTAAAGCTTGCAATTTTTTCCATAATTACGGCCTCCTTGTAGTTTCTCTCATCATAGCAAAGTTTGTTGACAAAGGCAAGGAAGAAAGATAAAATTGAATTATCATGCGTTACTGTAATGAGGTGAGGGGAAACAGAAAACGCTTATTGAACAGACAGAAAACAAGGAGATAAAAGGTTATGATAAATGGAAAAAAAGTATTGTTCAGCGGTATGCAGGCCACGGGAAATCTGACGCTTGGCAACTATCTGGGGGCTATGAAGAACTGGGTGACTCTGTGTGACGAGTATGAGTGCTTCTACAGCGTGGTGGATATGCATTCCATTACCGTTCGTCAGGATCCGGCAACTCTCCGCCAGAGAGCCAGAAATCTGCTGATGATCTATATTGCAGCAGGACTGGATCCGGAGAAAAACTGTCTCTATTATCAGTCCCATGTGTCCGGACATGCAGAGCTGGCATGGATTCTCAACTGCTTTACCTATATGGGAGAGCTGAACCGCATGACCCAGTTTAAGGATAAGGCAGCAAAACATGCAGATAACATCAATGCAGGACTTTTTACTTATCCGGTGCTGATGGCAGCGGATATTCTGCTGTATCAGGCAGATGTGGTTCCGGTTGGAATCGACCAGATGCAGCATCTGGAACTGACCAGAGATATTGCACAGCGTTTTAACGGCGTATACGGAGATGTATTTACCATTCCGGAGGCGTATATTGGCAAAGTGGGAGCCAAGATCATGAGTCTTCAGGATCCGACGAAGAAAATGTCCAAATCCGATGAAAATCCCAACGCATCCATTTATCTGATGGATGATCCGGATACCATTATCCGCAAGTGCAAACGTGCCGTGACCGATTCCGAGGCACAGATTCTCTACCGCGATGAGCAGCCGGGCATCAAGAACCTGATTGATATTTATGGAGCATGTACCGATAAGACGCCGGAAGAGGTAGTCAGAGAATTTGACGGAAAAGGCTATGGTGACTTTAAGCTTGCAGTAGGCGAGTCCGTAGTCAGTGTATTAAAACCGCTGCAGGAACGTTATGCAGAACTTTCCAAAGACAAAGGCTATATTGACAGCATCATTAAAAATAATGCAGAAAAAGCAGGATATGTGGCAACTAAGACATTGCGTAAAGTACAGCGCAAAGTTGGTTTCCCGGATCGTATCCGCTAGGAAGAGAGGAACATTGACATGAAAGAAATCAAACCGGAAGAACTTCAGAAAAATCCATTTCAGATGATTGGAAAAGAGTGGCTCCTGGTCACTGCGGAAAAAGAGGGAAAAACCAATACCATGACCGCTTCCTGGGGCGGTGTCGGCATTATGTGGGGCAAGCCGGTGGCTTATGTGTTTATCCGTCCGCAGCGTTATACAAAGGAGTTCGTAGATGCAGGGGATCATTTTTCGCTGTCTGTGCTGGGTGAGGAATACAGAAAAACTTTGAGTTATTTTGGAACTGTTTCCGGCCGGGATGAGGACAAGATTGCAAAATCCGGTCTGCATGTGGCTCATGAGAACGGAACGCCGTATTTTGAGGAGGCCAATACAGTGCTGGTGTGCAGAAAACTGTATGCACAGCCCTTTGATCCGGCCTGCTTTATTGACAAGAGCTGTGATGAGAAATGGTATCCGAACAAAGATTATCACACCATGTACATTGCAGAGATTGAGAAAGTGCTTGTAGATTAAGATGATACGGACACTGACCTTTACGGTGACGGAAGAAGAAGCGGGGATCAGCCTGCTGGGATGGCTGCGGAAGAAAGGCTGTTCCAGACAGGTGCTGGCGCATCTGAAAAATACAAAGGGACTGCTCCGGAACGGGGAACATCCTTTTGCCAAAGAACCGGTACAGGCAGGAGACCGGATTGAGATCCGGCTGACCGAAGAGGCAGGCAGCGAGGGGATTATCCCTGTCTGCCTGCCTTTTTCTGTCGCATATGAAGACGAGGATCTTCTGGTGGTGAACAAACCTGCCGGACTGCCGGTGCATCCGTCCATCAATCATTACGAAAATACACTGGCCAATGGCGTCATGTGGCGATGCCGGGAAAGAGGCGAAAGTTTTCCGTTTCGCTGTGTGAACCGGCTGGATGCAGGAACGACCGGACTTCTGATCATTGCGAAAAACATGTTCAGTGCGGCGGCGCTCTACAGTGCCATGAAGGAGCGGGAGATTAAGAGAACGTATATGGCAGTGGCAGCGGGGGAAATCCGGGAACCGGGGACGGTGGATCTTCCTATTGGCAGGGTATCCGATTCAGTCATTGAACGGTGCATTGATCCGGAACACGGGGAGCGGGCAGTGACTCATTATGAACCGCTGGCCTATGGAAATGGTCATACACTGCTGAAACTCCGGCTGGAAACCGGGCGTACCCATCAGATCCGGGTACACATGAAAGCAATGGGACATCCGCTGGCAGGGGATTATCTCTATGCACCGGAAGACAGAACTGCTGACCGGCCGCTTTTGCATTCCCGGAGCCTTGCGTTTACTCATCCGGTGACTGGCGGGCAGATGAATCTTATGGCGGAGTTGCCGGAAGATATGAGAAATTATGCAGATTGGAAAAGGAGAAAAGACGATGAAGTTTAAAATGATTCATGAAAATTATAATGTGGCAGATTTACAGAAATCAGAGGAGTTCTATGAGAAAGCACTGGGATTAAAAGAAGATCGCAGAATTGAGGCGCCGGATGGTTCTTTCATCATCGCTTATCTGAAAAATGAGGAGAGCGATTTTGAACTGGAGTTAACATGGCTGAAAGAAATGGACCGTCCGTACAATCTGGGCGACTGTGAATTTCATCTGGCTTTCCGCGTGGATGATTATGAAGCAGCCCATGAAAAGCACAAAGAGATGGGATGCATCTGCTTTGAAAATCCTTCCATGGGCATTTACTTCATTCAGGATCCGGATGGCTACTGGCTGGAGATTGTACCGACCCGTTAGGCGTTTGACGGAGCGTCGCTGCTGGCTGTAACAGCCTCCGGGTGACGTTCCCGATAGGAAAATACACATCCGCAGTAATCCTGCCGGTACATACCGTACTCGTGGGATAATTCTGTGGAACGTTTATAACCGTTTTTCTTTTTGAAATCGCTGGGGAGCCAGCGGACATGATAGGTGTCTGCCAGTTCTTCGCCGATTTCGTTTAGTTTCGGGGCATTTTTCAGCGGACTGATGGTGAGGGTAGTTGCAAAATAGTCAAGCCCCAGTTCTTTCGCCGCATTGGCGGCTTCGGTGAGCCGCAGCCGGTAACAGGCAAAACAGCGCTCGCCGCCTTCGTGAATATGCTCCAGACCTTTTACTGTCTGGTAGAAATCTTTTGGAATATAATCTCCTTCCACAAAGGAGATGGGATGTTTTACTGGCAGCAGGCTGATAAAACGCTTCTGCTCCTCGGCGCGGTAGCGGTACTCGCTTTCCGGGTAGATATTCGGATTGTAGTACAGCACTGTGATTTTGAAATACTGGGACAGATATTCCAGCACATAGCTGCTGCAGGGCGCGCAGCAGGAGTGAAGGAGGAGCGTTGGCGCTTCGCCACCTACTTCCAGCTTCTGTATGAATTCATCCAGCTCACGCTGGTAATTGCGTTTCTTCATAATCATATTCCTTTCTGGAAGGTATTATAGCGTTTGCATGCCGCGGTTGCAAGTAGGAAGAGAACCCATTATAATAGAAAACAGAAATAAAATCGTTGTTGTTCAGACAGCAGCCAGACACTTGCTGTCAGGCTGCGTAAGAACTTGATTCAGGGGTGAGCAGGCTCCTTTTGCGAAGC
>CAVFMZ010000031.1:0-26116 GCA_963623675.1 Firmicutes bacterium CAG:176
CCACCTTCACTTTCCTACTGTCGACCATTCCCTTGGAAAGTAAGACTACCGTCTCCACATGCACGGTCGACGGGAACATATCACATGCCTTCACTTTCTTCACTTCATAGCCATGTTCTCCCAGCCACTTCACGTCTCTTGCCAGGGTGGCGGAGTCGCAGCTTACGTACACGATGCGTTCCGGCTGCATTTTGACCATGGTTTCCAGGGCGGCGGGATCACAGCCTTTGCGGGGCGGGTCGACGACGATGACGTCGGCGTAGATGCCCTCGTTTTTATATTTCTCAGGAAGGACTTCTTCCGCTTTTCCCACAAAAAATTCTGCGTTGGTGATGCCATTGAGCTTTGCATTGACTTTTGCATCCGCGATGGCCTCGGGCACGATCTCCACACCATAGACTTTTCCGGCTTTCTGCGCCAGGAAGAGAGAAATAGTACCAATACCGCAGTAGAGATCCCAAACGGTCTCATTTCCTTTGAGGTCTGCATATTCCAGTGCCGTCTCGTACAGTTTCCGGGTCTGCACCGGGTTCACCTGGTAGAAGGAAAGAGGGGAGATCTGATATTTGATATTTCCAATATAATCCGTAATGTAATCCTGGCCCCAGACGGAGACCATCTCGGTTCCCATGATCACATTGGTATTTTTCGTATTCACATTGATGGTGATGCTGGTCATGCCGGGAATTTCCCGCAGGGATTCCACCAGCTGTTCCATCTTCGGCATAGTCTTTCCATTAAGGATAAGACAGACCATCACCTCGCCGGTGGTGAAGCCTTTGCGGATCAGCACATGGCGAAGGAGTCCTTTTCCCGTCTTCTCATCATAAGTCGGAATCCGGAATTTCTTCAGGTGAGCCAGAATCTTCTCCAGAATCTCACGGTTCTCCTCCACGCCCAGCCAGCATTCCGTACAGGGAATGATGTTGTGGGAGCGGGCCGCATAGAATCCGGTCACCACATTTCCTTCTTTGTCAGTGCCAAAGGGGAACTGTGCCTTATTCCGGTATCTCCACGGATCTTCCATGCCCATGATTTCCGGCACTGTAAGATTTGCAAGACCTCCAATACGGGTCAGATGGTTCCATACTTTTTTTGCCTTGAATTCAAGCTGCGCTTCATAGGTCATGACCTGCAGCTGGCATCCGCCGCACTGACGGGCAAAATGACACCGGGGCGCACAGCGCACCGGTGACGGTTCCAGCACTTCCATGAGACGGGCATAACCATAGTGTTTTTTCATTTTCATGATCTTTGCCTGAATCCGGTCGCCGACCACCGCATCTTTTACAAAGATGGCCATGCCGTCGGCTTTTCCGATTCCTTCCCCGTCAATGCCGAGATCTTCTATTGTCAGTTCGATGATATCGTCTTTCTTCATCAATTACTTACTCGTCTTTCTGATATTTGACTCAAACAGGCGGTTATAGCCAAGCCATCCCTGGTTCTCGCCTGCTGCCTTCAGCGCCTCAATCATAGTCTGCATATGCGCGTCCGTATTGTCCGCAAAGTTCAGCGCAATTGCCTCCAGAAGCGCCGGTTTCTTCGGGGAACCATATTCCAGTTCTCCGTGATGCGCCAGAATACAGTGCTTCAGCTCATTGCCCAGTTTTACCGGGAATCCCGGTATCTGGCGAATCCGCTCGCCAACCATCTCTGCACCGATCATAATATGGCCCAGCAGCTGTCCCTCATCCGTATAATCATTTGCCGGGAAAGCGGACAGTTCGTAGACCTTTCCGATATCATGGCACATAGCCGCCGTGTACAGAAGATCCCCGTTAATCATGGGATAATAATTGATATAGTAGTCACATAGCTTGGTAACACTTAACGTATGCTCCAGAAGGCCGCCCACAAATCCATGATGCACGGTCTTCGCCGCGCTGCTGAACTTGAACGCCTTTACAAAATCCTTATCTTCCACGAAAAGACTCTTCAGCAGCTGGGACAGGTACGGATTTTTCACCTTTGCCACAAATCCCAGCAGTTCCTGATACATTTCGTTGATATCTTTACTGCTCACCGGCAGATAATCCACCGGATTGTACTCGCCCTCTCTTGCTTTTCTGGCACGCTTGATATTTAACTGCATCTGTCCCTGAAAGCTGGTCACATCCGCCACAATATCCACATAATCCAGATTTGCAAAATCATCAATGCCCTGGGAATTGGGATCCCAGATTTTGGCGTCTGCCGTACCGGTTTTGTCCTGCAGAATTACATTTTCATATGCTTTTCCTGTCTTGGTCAGCGCACTCTGACGATTTTTACACAGATAAATTCCGGAGATGCGCTCACCCTCGCGGAAACTTTCGATATATTTCATTCTCGTTTTTCTCCCTGTTATTTATTCATCACTATTCAGAACCCCATTCGCAAAATCGCTGCTACGCAGCTTTTCTTTTGCTCATGTGGTTACTTCGCCATATAAAATTGCTATTCTGCTTGAATACAAGCATTCGCAGAAAGCAATTTTGCATGTCTCTGAATAGTTACATAACCTTTAATTCCACGGTTGTCTCCAGTTCCTGATAACCGCTCTTGGATGACCGTTCAAATGTCACCTGTATCTTCTGTCCGCTGACACAGGTCAGCAGAACGGACATAACGTCCTTCATATTGGTCACATTCTGACCGCTCATTCCGGTAATAATGTCTCCCGGCTGGATGCCTGCCGCAATGGCCGGTGAGTCCATGCTCACTTCCGCCACATAGACGCCGATGGGAATATTTTCCGCCTCCGAAATAGAGGTGGTCACATCTGCTCCCACAATTCCCATATAAACCATGTCCTGATTATTGGACAGGTGCTCAATGACCGCTTTCATATCGGAAATACCGTAAGCCTGAATGGTATTTTTCTGGGCATTGACCTCACACTCACTCTGAATGATGCCCACAATCTTGCCATCCCAGTTCACCAGCACACCGCTGCCTTCCTCGGCACTGGTAATATCCGTGGTGAGCACGTTATAACTGCCGTCGTAAAGAGAGGCATTCTGATTGGAAGACGTTACATTTCCAAATAAAATCGATCCAAAACTTCCCAGCGGACTTCCCACTGCCAAAACCGGCTCGCCGCTCCGGATGGACTTGGAACTTCCAAACTCCGCATCTGCCACATTTTCACGGGTACTGTCCCCGATATCACCCAAATTTACCCCGACAACTGCAAGTCCTGTATTTTTATCATACTTTTTCAAAGTTCCCTGGGCGGTAGTGTGATCATAAAAGGTCACCAGAAGTGTCTCCGCATTACGGATCTCCTGATACTGGGTCAAAAACAAAAGCTCCACGCCGTTATCATCCACAATCGTTCCACACACCGAATTCTGTGTGGTCAGGCTTTCATCGAACCAGTCCGTGTCGGTGCTGACCGCAGAAATATTGACCAGGCTTTTCTCCACCTGGCTTCCAATCTGCATCAGCTGCTGATACATTTTATGATAATCATTCAGTTCCATGCTGACCGTTTCCGTAATGTAAACCGGAGTTTCCGTATCCTGTGTCTCATCCTCTCCGGATACGTCCTCTTCCGGAAGTTCAATGGGCTGAATCTCTTTTTCTTCCGCCTTTTTATTGATGCGGGGAATCAGCACAGACCAGACCAGCGCCGCCGCAAGCGCAAAAAGCACGCCGCAGGCTGCTGCCGCGAGTCCTCTCCTGATCTTTGGATTTTTATAAAACGGTCTCTGTTTCACCTTTTCCTGCATAAATGAGTAACCGGTGCCTTTTTCCTTATTTTCCTCTCCCATATAGACCTCCGTCGGGAAATGATGCACTGTCGGCCTGTCATTTGGCCAGTTCCTGTCAGCATTATACTATTTTTCCCTTTTGATGTCCATAATTCTGCTTTTCATTCCCCGGTAAATGGGGTAAAATAATTCCGTAATGGGAGGATTTTATGAATCAGAAAGCTTTAAAAACACTGGAATACGATAAAATTATTCATAGATTAACCGAGCATGCCGCTTCCGCGGAAGCAAAAGAGCGCTGTGAGAAACTGCAGCCATCCGCCTCCCTCTGGGAGATTGAGCGTGCTCAGACACAGACCGCCGACGCCCTCAGACGCGTCTATCAGAAGGGCAGCGTTTCCTTCGGCGGCATCCGCGATGTCCGCGGTTCCATCAAACGTCTTCAGATCGGCGGCATTCTCGGCATGGGCGAACTGCGCCAGATCATGTCTCTTCTGGAGACTGCCGACAAGGTACAGCAGTACGGCGCGCATGAAAATGCAGATGAGAAAGCCGATTCTCTGGATGAATCCTTTGGATTCCTGGATCCGGTTCCCGCGCTGGCAAAGGAAATCCGCCGCTGCATTCTGGCAGACGATGAGATGGCAGACGACGCAAGCCCGGCTCTTTTCTCCATCCGCCGTTCCATGCGGCAGATGAATGACAAAGTGCACAGTACCCTGACTTCCATGGTCAACGGCGCCATGCGTACCTATCTGCAGGATGCCGTCATCACCATGCGCGACGGCCGCTACTGTCTGCCGGTCAAGGCGGAACACAGAAGCCAGGTACCCGGCATGATCCATGACCAGAGTGCCACCGGTTCCACCCTGTTCATCGAACCCATGGCTGTGGTGAAACTGAACAATGAATTCAAAGAGCTGCTGTTAAAAGAACAGCAGGAAATGGAAAAAATTCTGTCCGACTTAAGTGAGAAATCGGCAGCCTGGGCAGACCAGATTACCGGAGATTATGACATTCTGGTAGAACTAGATTTTATTTTTGCAAAAGCCATGCTGGCCAAGGAGATGGATGCCGTCCGTCCGATTTTCAATGACCAGCGCCGGATCCGTATTAAAGATGGCCGTCATCCGCTGCTGGATCCGAAGAAGGTCGTTCCGGTCACCGTCCGTCTGGGCGATGATTTCCGGCTTCTGATTATCACTGGACCCAATACCGGTGGTAAGACGGTTTCCTTAAAGACCGTCGGCCTCTTCACTCTTATGGGACAGGCAGGTCTTCACATTCCGGCCTTCGAAGGTTCCGAGCTGGGTGTGTTCGACCATGTATTTGCAGATATCGGAGATGAGCAGAGTATTGAGCAGAGCTTAAGTACCTTCTCCTCCCATATGACTACTATTGTGAAGATCTTAAAGGAAATGGATACCAACTCCCTAGTGCTCTTCGATGAGCTGGGCGCCGGAACAGATCCCACAGAGGGCGCCGCACTGGCTGTCTCCATTCTGGATCATCTCCAGAAACAGGGCATCCGCACCATGGCAACCACCCACTACAGCGAACTGAAGATCTATGCCCTTTCTACGGAAGGCGTGGAAAATGCCTGCTGTGAATTTGATGTGGAATCTTTGCGCCCCACCTACCGCCTGCTCATCGGTATTCCCGGAAAGAGTAATGCATTCGCTATCTCTTCCCGCCTGGGACTTCCGGATTTTCTTATTGAAGACGCCAAGACACACTTAAGCGCCAAAGATGAAAACTTCGAGGACGTGATCGCAGAGCTGGAACACAGCCGTGTCACCCTGGAAAAGGAGCAGATGGAAATCCAGAGTTATAAGGAAGAAATCCGCAAGCTCCGCAATGAACTGCAGCGCAAGCAGGAAAATATTGACCAGCGCCGTGACAAACTTCTGAAGGACGCCAACGACAAGGCGGCTGCTATTTTGCAGGAAGCAAAGGACTACGCGGACGAGACCATCAAGAATTTCCACAAGTTCGGAAAAGCCAACATTTCCATTAAGGATATGGAGCAGCAGCGTTCCAAACTGCGGGAAAAAATTGATTCTGCCCAGTCAAAGAGTCAGTCGAAAAATACGGCAAAACCGAAGAAGAAAGTAAAAGCAGACAAGCTTCACATTGGCGATAAAGTACGGGTATTAAGCCTGAACCTGGAAGGAACCGTCAGCACCCTTCCTAACGCCAAGGGAGATCTCTTTGTGCAGATGGGTATTCTCCGTTCCCAGGTAAATCTGCGGGATCTGGAATACATCGGGGAAGCAGAACAGCCCTATGCAGCAAAGAGCACATCCGGCAGCGGCAAGATCCGCATGTCCAAATCCGCTCTCGTCAGCACGGAAATCAACCTCATCGGCATGACCGTGGACGAAGCCATGGGACATCTGGACAAATATCTGGACGACGCTTACCTGGCCCATATGCCAAGCGTCCGCATTGTACACGGAAAAGGTACCGGAGCCCTCAGAAATGCCGTCCATCAGCAGCTGAAACGTTCCAAATATGTAAAGAGTTTCCGGCTTGGCACCTTCGGCGAAGGTGACGCCGGTGTGACCATTGCAGAATTCAAATAGATAAGGAGTAATGACTATGCCTTCCAAACAGAAAATTCTCATCGTGGATGATGATACCAATATCGCAGAACTGATTTCTCTTTATCTGACCAAAGAGTTCTACGAAGTACAGATTGTGGAGGACGGCGAGCAGGCGCTGCAGGTATTCGATACCTTCCAGCCCAACTTGATTCTCTTGGATCTGATGCTGCCCGGCATAGACGGCTATCAGGTCTGTCGGGAAATCCGCAGCCGCTCCAACACTCCCATCATTATGCTGTCCGCCAAAGGCGAGGTCTTTGACAAGGTGCTGGGACTGGAGCTAGGCGCTGACGACTACATGATCAAACCTTTCGATTCCAAGGAACTGGTAGCCCGGGTCAAAGCTGTGCTGCGCCGGTTCCAGCCATCCCGCCAGGATGCGGCTCCGGTCTCCAAGCTGGTCCAGTACCCGGACCTTATTATCAACCAGACCAATTATTCCGTCATTTACAAAGGTGAGACTGTGGATATGCCGCCCAAGGAACTGGAACTTCTCTACTTCCTGGCGTCTTCCCCCAACCAGGTATTTACCAGGGAACAGCTGCTCGATCATATCTGGGGGTATGAATACATCGGAGATACCCGAACCGTAGATGTACATATTAAACGGCTTCGTGAAAAAATCAAAGACCATGCGGCATGGCGTCTGGCCACCGTATGGGGCATCGGTTACAAATTCGAGGTGAAATAATGCGTCTGTCACTGACCCAAAAATACATCCTCTCCTTCCTGATTTTCGGTGTCAGCTGTTTTCTCCTGATCTCCACGGTCACTTCCCAGCTGATCATGAACCAGGTGGTTCGGGAAAAAGCGTCTGCCTTTTATCAGGAAGGAATCTACATGTCCGACCAGTATGTGGGAAATTATTTTGAACAGCAGGATAACCAGCAGAAATTTTCCACCGTCCGCTCCCACCTGAAGGCCCTCAGCATTTACCTGAACGCCCGAATCTGGCTCATCAATACCGATGGGGTTATCATCCTGGACTCTTCCGAATCTACTTCCAGAGATATGCATGAGGAAATTTCCGGATTTGATCCGGTTCTTCCCGGCGGCAGCTATTACACCACAGGAGATTTCTTTGGAACCCTTTCCGAAGAATCCCTGAGCGTGCTCATTCCGGTCTCCCATAACTATCATGTGCGTGGCTACATTGCCATTCATGTTCCGCTGACGGTGCTGACCCATGAGAAGGAAAGTTATCTGCTTCCCTACTATATCACCCTCATTATGCTGGCAGTGATGGCTCTTTTATTCGCCGCTGCCAACTGGCTGATCGTCTATTACCCGCTTCGCAGACTCCGGAAAGCTGCCGGAGATTATGCCATCGGAAATTTCCAGACTCCCATCTCCCTGGAACGGGATGATGAGCTCGGCTATCTGGCACATACCATGGACTTTATGGCGGGAGCTCTCCGGGATTATGATGAAGACCAGCGGAAACTGATTTCCAATGTGTCCCATGACTTCCGTTCTCCGCTGACTTCCATCAAGGGATATATCGAAGCCATTCTGGATGGAACCATCCCGCCGGAAATGCAGGGAAAATACCTGAATATTGTCCTTCGGGAAACCGAACGGCTCACAGGGCTCACCCATAACCTTCTGGTTCTCAACTCTATGGATCCGAAGCAGAATCGGCTGAACAAGACCGAATTTGATATTAACGCTGTCATTAAAAATACCGCAGCTGCATTTGAAGGCACCTGCACGGCGAAAAATATCAACATCGATCTTCTGTTTTCCGACTGGCATTCCGTGGTCTATGCAGACATGTCCAAGATCCAGCAGGTGCTCTATAACCTGATCGACAACGCAATCAAGTTCAGTCATAACGACTCTACGATTACCATTGAGACCACCTCCCGCTACGAGAAGATTTTCGTCTCCGTCCGGGACACCGGTATCGGCATCCCACGGGACAGCATCAAGAAAATCTGGGAACGTTTCTATAAGACGGACCTGTCCCGTGGAAAAGATAAGAAAGGCACCGGCCTTGGCCTTGCCATTGTAAAAGAAATCATCCAGCTGCATGGAGAAAATATTAACGTAGTCAGCACCGAAGGTGTGGGCACGGAATTTATCTTCTCTCTCAGCAAGGCAGAAAAAGAGGATGGGGAATCGTAAGATTCCTCATCCTCTTTTTATTTGCTTCTTTATACACGGTTATAATTAATGAGACAGCCTTTCAGGATGATCTCCCGCTCTTCTGCGGTCATCTCCCCTAACTTCAACGTAAATGGCTTCAATGCATTTCCTTCTGCCACATAGGCTTCCACTTCTTTTGCCCCGTTCTTTACTGCTTCCGTAATATGCGGAACGAAGAGGTAATCTCCGTTCTTAAACGGCAGCTCGCCCTCGTCAATGAGGAATGGCAGCATACCCCAGTTAATGAGGTTGGAACGATAACGCTTGGTGGCATAGCTGTTAGCAATGTTTGCCCATCCACCCAGCACTTTCTGGCAGGAAGCCGCCTGCTCTCTGGCAGATCCGTCTCCCGGTTTCACAGCGAAGATGGTACTTCCCACACCGAGATTGCCTTTTCCTGCCTCCGGATATTTGGTGTGTACCGCATCCATCACAGCCTTCAGCTCCGGTACTGCATCCAGCGGGCAGGTGCCTGCCTCGATGGCTTTCTGTGCTTTCTGGATTTCTTTCGCACGTCCCACATAGGCCGGATCTTTTCTGGACAGGGTAAATTCTGCCAGTCCCAGCGGGTTGGAACGGTAGGAAGAAGTCTCGCCGGACGGAATCAGCTCATCAGTCGTGGTAACCGGATCGTGAATCTCGGATACGACTTTCAGCACCAGATACTCCGGCAGTGCACTCATAGCCGGCCAGTCTTTGATGTTCGGACCAAAGTGGATCTCCACAGACGGATCTGCCACACCCTTGCTGTCAAAGACACGGTTCTCATAAATCTTCTTATCAAAGAAATATTTCGGATTGCGGAACTCTACATCCAGATCTGTTGCCGCGGTCAGATAACCCTTATTGGCTGCGGTTGCGGCAATGGAACGGGCATCCATCAGTGCCACGGATGCGATCTGGCCATTCTGCAGTTTGGAACCTTCACGGTTCGGGAAGTTTCTGGTGGAGTGGCGGATACTGAATCCATTGTTGGACGGCGTATCGCCTGCGCCGAAGCACGGACCACAGAATGCCGTCTTTAAAACAGCTCCCGTCTCCATCAACATGGCTGCAGAACCATTTTTAATAAGTTCCATATAAACCGGCATGGATGCCGGGTAAACGCTTAAGGTAAATTCATCTGCGCCGATGCTTCTGCCTTTCAGGATATCCGCAGCTGCACAGATATTTTCAAATCCGCCGCCTGCACATCCGGCGATGATCCCCTGATCCACATAGAGTTTTCCATTTCTTACCTTGTCTCTCAGGGAGAAATGTACCTGATCGCCAAGGCTCACTCTTCCGCGGGCCTCGCAGTCTGCCAGAATATCGTCCAGGTTTGCATTCAATTCCTCGATCGTATACGCATTGCTCGGATGGAACGGCATGGCAATCATAGGTTTGATCTCGCTTAAGTTTACAACGATCATGCCGTCATAGTAAGCCACCGGTCCCGGAGTCAGCTCTTTGTAATCTCCGGCTCTTCCGTGGATCTCATAGAACTCCTGAATCTTCTCATCGGTTCTCCAGATGGAAGACAGGCAGGTGGTCTCTGTGGTCATAACATCCACGCCGATACGGAAGTCTGCACTTAAGTTTGCAACGCCGTCTCCAATGAACTCCATGACTTTGTTATTGACATAGCCGCACTCAAAGACTGCTTTGATAATGGCCAGCGCCACGTCCTGAGGACCGACACCCTTCATGGGACTTCCGGTCAGATAGACACCGACTACCCCCGGCATGGAAATATCATAGGTCTGATTCAACAGCTGTTTTACCAGCTCCGGACCGCCCTCGCCCATGGCCATGGTTCCCAGCGCGCCGTAACGGGTATGGCTGTCAGAACCAAGAATCATTTTTCCGCCGCCTGCCAGCATCTCTCTGGCAAACTGATGGATAACTGCCTGATGAGGCGGTACATAGACGCCGCCGTATTTCTTGGCACAGGTCAGCCCAAACATGTGGTCATCTTCGTTGATGGTTCCACCCACTGCACAGAGACTGTTGTGGCAGTTGGTCAGAACATAGGGCATGGGGAATTTCTCAAGGCCTGATGCACGGGCCGTCTGAATAATTCCCACAAACGTAATATCATGGGACGTCAGCTTGTCAAACCGGATCTTCAGCTTGTCCATATTGCCTGACGTATTGTGATCTTTCAAAATTCCATAGGCAATGGTCTGTTTCTTTGCTTCTTCCTTCTCCGGAACATTCCCCAGCTTTCCGGCTAAGAGGGATGCACCTTCTGCTGTATCGGCAATGATTTCCGTTCCATTGAGGACGTAAGCACCGCCATCATATAACTGAATCATAGACACCTCCAAAAAAACGTCTTGCATAATTGTATACAATTATACAAGACGTTTCTGTGAAAAGCAATACCTAAGAAAAACTTACTCTTATTTTAAAGGCTGGTAAAGAACAGATTTCCTCCATCCGCAAATGCAGCGGAAGCATCTCCTCTTCCCATGGTCCGAAGTTCTGTCTGGCCCGGTGTCCACAAAATCACATTCTGCGGATCATAGCCCACGATCAGAACTGCTCCGTCACCGGTCATAGCCGTCACCGGCATTCCCTGGTCTACATAATAGAGCGCCACATCAAGCGTACAGCCATAGAGAATACAGCTGTCATCTCCCAGCTCCTGCTCACAGATTTTCCAGACAGGCGTTCCTGCTGCCGTCTCCGCTGCAACCTCTATATAAATCTGTTTCTGCCGAAGCATTCTCTGGATGCACTGTTCCAGTGCGCTTCCTGTTCCTGCCTCTTCCGCTTCCTCAAAGCCGCTTAAGGTGACTCTCGCCTGTCTGGTTCCTCTGCTCCAGAAGCAGGTGCCATCTTTCCAGACGGAACCCATATGGTCATAAGCCCACTGTACGCTCTCGGACAATGTATCAAAGCTCTCGGTCCGTCCGTCAAAGGCATAGGCCAGATACCGCTCGGTTCCGGTGCTTTCCAGTTCCAGCGTCCGGCTGCCCTCGAAGATAACCAGTTTCACCTTCGGCCGCTTCATATTTCCGGCCCTCACTGTTCCGCTGTAATTCAGGATCAGCTCATTTCGTTTTACATCATCATACACCGTCTTCCAGCTAAGAAGTGTCGTCTTATTTTCACTGGTATAGGTAATCGGTTCCGGCAGCGCTTCCGCAAAGCTTCCATCTCCCGCCATCTGCACGCAGGATAAGTCAATCCGGTTCTCCACAATGGAAATATCCGTCACATATTTTCCTTTGGATGCATATTCAAATTCCCGCACCTCGCCGCCGTTATGATTCTTAATGATCACGCGGTACATGGGGAAAATCTCCTGGCCGGTCACATCTTCACGGATATCTTCCTGGCGGGCGGTGCCATAGATAAAATCTTCCTCCATAAAGCCAAGAGCACGAACCCGTTCTCCGCTCTCCGCACGGATCTGTTTCATCTGGGCAGTCTCCGTATCCAGAAGATAAATACGCTCTGCCGTATCATCCGTCCATGCAGCGCCCTGGCCGCTGTCGGATACCTGAATCCGGCTTTCGTCAATGTTTTCTGCCAGTACCTTCACAGAACAATCTGACAGATCAATCTGCAGAATCATTCCTTTATAGGAAAGCCATGCCATACCATCGTTATTTTCCACCGCCAGCTTACCCACATCTTCTTTCATGGCACTGAACGGCTTGTCAGAGGGCAGGAAGAACTGCTCTTCCACCGTATTGACCAGCGCATCATACCGGCATAACAGAATGCCGCTCCGGCCTTCATAATTCCCCCGGTCGATATAGCCATACACCAGGAAGTTCATGCTTCCGGAATCTTCCATTTTCAGAATCCGGAAATCATGCGCGTTATAAGTGCCTCTCTCATCGGATCCGTTCTGGAACCCATAGACCATGCTCAAGCGGTTCTGTCCGAAATCATAACACCAGAGCTGCCCCTGCTGTACAAATCCCACCACGTTTTCTTCGGTATTCTTTTTGTTCTGGATCTCTCCACTCTGGATACCAAACGATACTTTTCCATCCTCCGTCAGCTGTTTGCCCGGATCAAAAATCTTCTCCGCAGTCCGCTCATAAGCCAGCAGATACATACGGGATGCCGTGTAACGTACCCGGACAGACTCTTCCACCTGATAGGCTTCTTTTGTATCGGTATTTTCGATTTCATATGTCAGAATCATGGACGCCACATCTGATGTTACATCTGTAAACTGTGCTTTCGTATCCGTTGTCTGGGATACCGGCATGTCCCCCCAGGTCACCGGGCCGGAACGGGAATGGATATTCACATATCCAAGGCTCTTTCCATCCATGGTGCCGTTGGGTTCCAGATAGCTTAAATAACTGCTGTCCGTCTGTTTTTCCACCGTTATCTGATGAAATTCCTGTGCAAAATCCATGCACTCTTTCAAATGGTTGTCCCCCAGATAAGTCAGCTGCATGTAATAATAGACAACCGGCTGTGCTTCCGTCTCCACCTGCAGAATCAGAAGATAATCCTGCTCTTTTTCCAGCAGATCCTTCAGCTCCAGTGTATAGCGCACATACTGTCCGTCATCCTCTCCGCTTAATCCCTGGCCATTCTGAATCAGTCTGCTCTGATCCATGGTACGGACTTCATAGGAAACCGTTTTCACCTGCGCGTTATATTTCTCCAACGCCAGCTGTAATTGATGATCCGACGAAACAGCCGCGATGGTATCTTTCATGTAACGTCCGTCCATCTCTTCCACATAGCCGTGTGTCTCATTGCACAGCTGCCCGTTGATCTCCGCGTACAGAACCGGAAGCGTGGCATCCGCCATGGTCGTCGTCATATCCCGGTTACCCATCCGCGTCATAAAACTCATGAGCAGAATCCCTGCCAGAAATGACAGGATAATGCTTCCTGTTTTGATCAAATTTTTTCTCATATAATTCTCCCTTTTGGAAAAAGCCAACTGTTCTCTCTGGAAAACAATCGGCCCTTTATCTGTCACTTTTCATGTAGTCAGTTTACTATCACCCGGCAAAGGTGTCAATTACTTTCCAAACAGAATCCCGGTTCCACTCTTCATTCTCTGCCGTTTTCTCCTCCGCAGCATTTCCTGAAGCAGCAAAACGCCGATCAGATCCTGCACCTGCTCCCATTTCGGTCCATGTTCCCCAAACTGTTCCCGTTCCTCTGCCAGATCCCAGATTTCCCTGCTCTTTTTCATCAGAGACAGCTGATCCGGATATTCGTCGTACATCATGCTGCCCGGATACTCCAGCTGAACACAGATTTCCTCCACATAAGGCTGCAGCCTGCGGGCCATGATGGGATACAGTTCAGAAAGTCTTCTGGCATCCGCCTCCTCTTCCATTTTCTCCGGGCAATTCCAGAGTCTCCAGTAATTCATCTGATTTCCATATGGATAGAGCCAGGGAAAAATCCTCTGTTCCTGACAGAACCCATACGGAGAATTCATATAATAAGGATTCCATTCACCGGTTTCCTTCATGCGTCTGACGCTCCCCTCTTCTTTCTATCTATAATTATCTATATGCGTCCGCCCCTTTTGAAGTTCTTTCCAGATGCCGCATGGCATGCTATAATAAGCCTGTCGACACCCGAAAGCGGGTACACCGCAGGAAAGGAGAAATAACTTATGGAAATAACCAACGATATTAAATACGCAGGTGTGAATGATCATCAGGTAGATTTATTTGAAGGTCAGTACGTAGTGCCAAACGGCATGTCCTACAACTCCTATGTCATTCTCGATGAAAAGGTGGCTGTCATGGATACGGTAGACACACACTTCTGTGACGAGTGGCTGAAGAACATCAAGGATCTCTTAGGAGACCGGGAGCCGGATTATCTGGTCATCCAGCACATGGAGCCGGACCATTCTGCCAACATCGCCGCTTTTATGGATGTCTATAAACATACAGCCATCGTCTCCAGCGCCAAGGCATTTACCATGATCGGCCAGTTCTTCGGCACAGAATACGAAGACCGCCGCACCGTGGTAAAAGAAGGCGACACCCTGGTCCTTGGCAAACACACCCTGGCTTTCGTGGAAGCGCCCATGGTACACTGGCCGGAAGTGATTGTTACTTACGATACCTGTGACAAAGTGCTGTTCTCCGCAGACGGTTTTGGAAAATTCGGTGCTCTTGATGTAGAAGAACCATGGGATGATGAATCCCGCCGCTATTTTATCGGCATTGTAGGAAAATATGGCATGCAGGTACAGAAACTCCTGAAAAAGGCATCCACTCTGGATATTCAGATGATCTGCCCGCTGCACGGTCCGGTTCTGAAAGAGGATCTGGGACATTACCTGCATCTGTACGATCTCTGGTCTTCTTATCAGCCGGAAGAGGACGGCGTCGTTGTCGCTTACGCTTCTGTTTACGGCCATACAAAAGAGGCTGCCGAACTGCTCGCCAGCGAACTGCAGGCAAAGGGGGAAAAAGTGGTCGTCTATGATCTGGCAAGATGCGATACCGCCCAGGCAGTTGCCGACGCATTCCGCTACAGCAAACTGGTACTGGCTGCTATCACTTACAACGCAGGCGTTTATCCGTGCATGCGTGATTTCATCGACCATCTGACCGAGCGGAACTTCCAGAACCGGAAAATAGCTCTCATGGAAAATGGAAGCTGGGCTCCTACCGCTGCCAAAGTCATGACCCAGATGTTTGAGAAAAGTAAAAACATTACCTTTACAGAAACTACTGTTCAGATCAAATCTGCTCTGAACGATACCAGCCGCGCTGCCATTGCAAAACTGGCTGACGAACTCTGTGAAAAGTAAAGTCGCGAAACACAAGAGGGACTGTACCTTAACGGCACAGTCCCTCGTTTTTTATCACCTGATTTAGTCGTCATCCCGGAAACGAATGGTCTGGGTCTCCGGATCCATCTCTTCCACAATGGCAAGAGATTCCACGCGGTATCCGCGGCCGCGGAGCATGGCACCTCCGTGCTGGAATCCTTTCTCAATGGCAATACCGATACCTGCCACATAGGCATGTGCTGCTTCCACGATTTCACATAATCCTGCTGCTGCACATCCGTTTGCCATAAAGTCATCGATAATCAGAATATTTTCATCAGGACGAATAAAACGGCTTGCTACAATGACTTCATATTTCCGTTTGTGGGTAAAAGACTCAATCTGGGAAGAAAGCATAGTACCATCCAGATTAATGGACTGGGATTTCTTTGCAAATACCACCGGACAGTCAAAATACTGCGCTACAATGGCTGCAATTCCGATTCCGGAAGCCTCAATGGTCAGAATTTTATCAATCTTGGTTCCTTCAAATCTGCGTTTAAATTCTTTTCCCATCTCGTTAAACAGCTTCACATCCATCTGATGATTCAGAAAACTGTCTACTTTCAGCACATTACCTGGTTTCATCACACCGTCTTTACGGATTCGTTCTTTTAAAAGCTCCATTTTATCGTTCCTCTCCTGACGAATAATTTTTATCTATTCTACCCCACCCCATCTTAGATTGCAATGCTTTCCTTCGGATTGATGCAAAAACCCCGCAGCCGGATCGGCTGCGGGGCAGTTCTGTCTGAATTTTATTCTGCAACTTCCACCAGAGATTCCTGATATTTTTCAAGAATGATTGTCTGAATCGTGTCACGCGTTGAAGAATTAATCGGATGTGCAATATCCCGGTATTCTCCATCCGATGCCCTTCTGCTTGGCATTGCAATAAAGAGTCCCTTTTCTCCCTCTATGACTTTGATATCGTGAACTACAAATTCACCATCCAGGGTAATGGATACTACCGCTTTCATTTTTCCGTCTTTTGCTACTTTTCGAATCCGTACATCTGTAATCTTCATAAATCTTTCCTCGTAATCTCTTTTTATTGGTAGAACTTACATCATATATCTGTCATTTTTTTCGATGACGACCCTGACTCCTTCCTCTCCCACAAACCGGGAGTTTGCACGGATGGTATCCCGGCTCTCCACAATACAGTTTTCTATATAGGTATTATCGCCCAGATACACATCGTTTAAAATAATGGAATTCTTAATCACACAGTTATTTCCCACAAATACTTTCTTAAAGAGAACACTGTTCTCCACTGTGCCGTTAATAATACATCCGCTGGCTACCAGACTGTTCTTCACATTGGAACCGGCATTGTATTTTGCCGGCGGAAGATCCAGTACCCTGGAATATATTTCCGGATAATCCTTCAGAAAATGCTTTCTCACATCTGCCTTCAGGAAATCCATATTGGTCTGATAATATGCGTCCACCGAAGAAATACTGTTCCAGTAGGTATCAAGCTTGTACGAATAAATCCGCTTGATGTTCTTATAACGGATCAGGATATCCCTTACAAAATCGTAACGGTCTTCCTCTGCACATTTTTCAATCAGTTCAATGAGCTGACGCCTGCGGATAATGTAAATACCACAGGAAACCATATGCGCGTCCGTTGCCATAGGTTTCTCTTCAAAATCAATGACTCTTCCATTGTCATCCGCCTTGACCGCACCAAAACGGCTCATATCCGTTCCTGCTGCCATTTCCTTGCATACAACGGTAATATCTGCTTTTTTCTCAATATGGTATTCCAGAACCTTTCCGTAATCCAGCTTGTAAATGCCATCACCGGATGCGATAACCACATAGGGTTCATGGCTCTGCTTTAACCAGTCCAGATTCTGCCAGATGGCATCTGCCGTGCCCCGGTACCAGGAGTTATTATCCGCGGTCACTGTCGGGGTGAAGAGATAAAGTCCGCCCTGTTTTCGTCCGAAATTCCACCACTTGGAAGAACTCAGATGTTCATTCAGGGAACGGGAATTATACTGGGTCAGCACTGCAACTTTCTGCACATGGGAATTGGACATGTTGCTCAGTGCAAAATCAATGCTCCGGTAACTGCCTGCCACCGGCATGGCTGCAATGGCCCGCTTGGTGGACAGCTCTTTCATTCTGTGGTTATTTCCGCCTGCTAATATAAGTCCGATTGCTCTCATACCCGTTCACCTGCCTTAATTAAAGTCTCACCGCTGGCAAGGATGCCATCCGGATAATCGCTTTCTTCTGTCTCGCCGGAAATTGCCGTATTCAGGCCGATCTTCACATTTGACGGAATGACTGTATTTTCTCCGATTGTTACAAGACCATAGGAATATACTTTCGGATTCACCTTATTGGGGATGTCCTCTCCCACACCCAGTTCACAGTTCTCACCAACTACTACGTCCTCTGCGATGATGGACTTGTTCACCTGGCTTCCGGCTCCGATGACGGTATTCTTCATAATGATGGAATCCTTCACCACAGCGCCCTTGCACACGTGAACCCCCGCGCCCAGCACGGAATTAATAACCGTACCCTCGATGTCGGAATTACCGCACACAATACTCCGCTCAATGAATCCGTCTTCCGATACATAAAGCGGCGGAACTGCATCACTCTTCGTATAAATCTTCCAGAATTCCTCATAGAGATTGAACTCCGGAATAATATCGATGAGCTCCATATTTGCTTCCCAGTAGGAACCAAGTGTTCCTACATCCTTCCAGTAGCCGTTATATTCATAGGCGAATAACCGCTCGCCATTTTCCAGGCATTCCGGAAGAATATGTTTTCCAAAATCACAGCCAGGAACGGAACGCATCTTAATCAGCGCTTCTCTCAATACTTTCCATGTAAATATGTAGATTCCCATAGAAGCCAGATTACTTCTTGGATTGGCCGGCTTCTCTTCGAACTCTTTTACCTGGCCCTTGTCGTCTGTCACCACCACGCCGAAGCGGCTGGCCTCTTCCCACGGAACCGACATACAGGCAATGGTCACTGCCGCGTTGTTCTCCTTGTGGTAATCCAGCATCACTTCGTAATCCATCTTGTAAATATGGTCTCCCGACAGGATCAGTACATATTCCGGATTGTAATTGTCAATGTAATCAATGTTCTGATAGATGGCATTCGCTGTTCCGGAGTACCAGTCACTTCCGGCACTCCTCTCATAAGGTGAAAGAATCGTCACCCCTCCGTTATTTCTGTCCAGGTCCCAGGGCATGCCGATTCCGATATGTGTGTTTAATCGCAATGGCTGATACTGTGTCAGAACTCCGACCGTGTCAATGCCGGAATTGATACAGTTGCTCAAAGGGAAATCAATAATCCGGTACTTTCCGCCAAAGGCAACTGCAGGTTTTGCGACCTTCGCGGTGAGCACCCCTAATCGGCTCCCCTGTCCGCCAGCTAAAAGCATGGCAATCATTTCTTTTTTAATCACGCTATCACCTCTTGCTGCAACATATGAATGTTATGATGGACTTATTATATCACACCTTTTGTAAATAGTGAACATTTTGTACTAAAAATATTCTCTATTTTTTTACATTTTTTGACGTTTTCTTCAATTTTATAAAATGAGTATACTATTTCATTCGTCATTTTTTACATTTACGCATCTTATTTTTTGTCTAGTTTCACAAATCCCATAGGGTGCACCATACGCTTTCGTTGCTTTTTCCTTCAAATAAGATATAATATAGAAGAAATACTATAATTCATTAAGAAAGGCTGCGTTTCACTATGTATCAGATAAATTTTGAATCACCGGTTCACGTACATTTTATCGGCATTGGCGGCATCAGCATGAGCGGTCTGGCCGAGATCCTTTTAAAAGAAGGATTCACCGTGTCCGGCTCCGACGCTAAGGAAAGCGAACTGACCGACCATCTGGTTTCCAAAGGAGCCACTGTTTTCTACGGACAGAAAGCTTCCAATATCATTCCCGGCATTGATGTGGTTGTCTACACGGCTGCCATTCATCCGGACAATCCGGAATTTGCAGAAGCAGTCAAACAGGGCATTCCCATGCTCACCCGTGCCGAGCTGTTAGGACAGATTATGAAAAATTATCATACTGCTATCGGTATTTCCGGAACCCACGGTAAAACTACAACTACTTCCATGCTGTCCATGATCTTCATGGAGGCTCAGAAAGATCCTACCATTTCCGTAGGAGGTATTCTGCCGGAAATCGGTGGAAATATCCGCGTGGGACATTCTGACCTGTTTCTCACCGAAGCATGCGAATATACCAACAGCTTCCTGTCCTTTTTCCCGACGGTAGCTGTCATCTTAAATATAGAAGAAGATCATCTGGATTTCTTCAAGGATCTGGCTGACATCCGGAATTCTTTCCACCGCTTTGCAAAGCTTCTCCCGGAAGACGGACTTTTAGTTCTGAACGGTGAGATTACCCATCCGGAAGAAATCACCGCAGATGTGAAAGCCCGCGTGGTCAATTATGGTCTTACCGGATCCGAGGACTATACTGCAAAAAATATTTCCTATGATAAGAAAAGCTGTGCTTCCTTCCAGCTGATCCGTCATGGCAAAGAAGAGGGAACCGTGACCCTCCATGTGCCGGGACTTCACAATGTCTCCAATGCACTGGCTTCCCTGGCTACCTCCATGGAACTTGGCATTACCTTTGAGGAAGCCTGCGACGGACTTTCCATGTTCCACGGTACGGACCGCCGTTTCCAGTACAAAGGCGAAGTTAACGGATTCACCATCATCGACGACTATGCGCATCACCCGACGGAGATTGCAGCAACCTTAAAAGCTGCTGCCAACTATCCGCACAAAGAACTGTGGTGCGTCTTCCAGCCCCACACCTATACCCGTACAAAAGCGTTCATGCATCAGTTTGCAGAGGCGCTTTCCCTGGCGGACCACATTGTTCTGGCTGATATTTATGCGGCCAGAGAGACCGATACCCTTGGCATCAGTTCCCAGACCCTGCAGGCAGAGATTGAGAAACTTGGCAAACCCTGCTATTACTTTTCCACTTTTGACGAAATTGAAAAATTTTTATTGGAAAATTGTATGCACGGGGATCTGTTGATAACTATGGGTGCCGGAGATGTGCTGAAAATCGGGGAAAATCTGTTATCCAAATAAAGTTATCCACATTATCCACATGTTTATCAACATTCAAAGCTGCATAAACATGTGGATTTTTTCGTGGATAAGACATTTACATAATATGGAACTGCCAATTTTGTCGAAATCTTTGTTTTCCTTGAATTTTCAAGGTTTTTCTGTCGAATTCGGTTTCCCATAATGAAAACTGTCCACTAAGTTATCCACATTATCCACATCTGCTTTCCCCCGTTTGTCCTCCTATTTTCTTTTCGGGAGAGCTGTGCTATACTCCGTATATGGCAGGATCAGGCCGTATCTGTCCTGCAATGAGGAGAAGCTTACATGAGTCAGTTTGTTTTAAAATCCAGTGAAAGCGCCGGTATGACCAGTATTTCCAATTATTTTCTGGACTACTACATGCCTCGCGCCAACGGTGAATATGTAAAAGTGTATTTATATCTTCTGCGTGCTCTGAACCGCACGGATCTTACCTTATCGGTTGCGGGTCTGGCAGATGCACTGGATCGCACGGAAAGCGACATTCTGCGCGCTCTCAAATACTGGGAGAAGCAGGGAATCCTGTCCCTGGAATGTGATGCCGCCAATGTACTGCAGGGTATTTATCTGTGCAGCATTCCCGTGCCGGCGGAGGAACAGGCAAAAACTGTGACACTGTCCGCCCAGCCCCAAAACCAGATTCCTGATCAGAAATCTTACAGTCCGGAAGAACTGGAGCAGTTCTCCCAGCAAACTGAATGCCGCCAGCTTCTGTTTGTATGTAACCAGTATCTGGGAAAGACCATGTCTCCTTCTGAAATCGAGATTCTGCTGTATTTTTATGATCAGCTTCATTTTTCCGCTGATCTCATTGAATATCTGGTGGAATACTGTGTCTGCAAGGGCAGCAAAAGTATCCACTATATCCGCAAGGTAGGACTTGCCTGGGCAGAAGCCGGTATTTCCACCGTCAGCCAGGCAAAGGAACGAACCACCACCTACCGGAGAAATACCTTTGCCATTATGAAAGCCTTTGGCATCAATGACCGGAATCCGGTGGATCCGGAGCTGGAATACATTGAAAAATGGCTGAACACCTATGATTTTACTCTGGATCTGGTATTGGAAGCCTGCCGCAGAACCATGGAACGGCTTCACAAACCAAACTTCGAATACGCAGACCGGATTATGAAACGCTGGTCCGACCAGCACGTACATAATATGGCCGATGTGGCCGCACTGGATCAGGAGCATCAGAAAAAGAGTTCCCGCCGGACTCCCGCTCCTGCACAGGCCCGGTCCACCGGATTTACCAACTTCCAGCAGCGCGATTATGATTTTGATGAACTGGAAAAGCAGCTTCTGGAAAGCCAGAACCACTAAAAGCCTGAACCGGAAAGGAGGCGGAAGACACTATGGCACTGACCAACAGTCAGTACGATTCCATTATGCGGGAATATGACCGCAGACAATATGAAAACTACCGGCAGCAATGCGCCCGGATTGATGAGATTTATGAAAAGATTCCACGGATCCGGGAGATTCAGGAAGCCATGTCTTCCTGCAGTGTCCGCCAGGCGGAAAAGCTCATGGACGAAGAGCCCGGCGCTCTGGAAACGCTTCGGCAGGAGCTTAAAAGACTTCGCCAGGAACGGGATCTGCTTCTGAAAAATGCCGGCTATCCTGTTGATTACATGGAAATGCATTATACCTGTCCGGACTGCAAGGACACCGGATATATCGACCGGAAGAAATGCCATTGCTTCCGCCAGAAGGAGATCCGGCTCCTCTACTCTTCCTCCCGGATGGAAAGCGTCCTGCAGAAGGAAAATTTCGCCTCTCTTTCCTATAACGTTTACGATGAGGAGCAGCGGAAAACCATGCCAGCCATCATACGGACCTGTCAGGATTTTGCCGATACCTTTGCAAAGGACGGACGGAGTATGCTGTTCTATGGATCCGTCGGTACCGGAAAAACCTTTCTTTCCAACTGTATTGCAAGGCAGCTTCTGGATCAGGGATTTTCCGTTGTCTACTTTACGTCGTTCCAGTTATTTGAACTGCTGTCCGGCACCGTGGGAAACAGTTCCGAGCAGTTCCGGCAGGCTTACGAGCCGCTGCTGGAAAGCGACCTTCTGATTCTCGATGATATGGGAACGGAAGTGTCCAACACTTTTACGGTATCCAAGCTGTTCCAGGTTCTGAACGAGCGGTCTTTGTCCGGGCGTTCCACCATCATCTCGACAAACCTGTCCCTGCAGCAGTTCCGGGATGTGTACAGTGAACGAATCTTCTCCCGTATCACCAGTTCTTTTACGCTTCTGAAGTTCACGGGAAGTGATATCAGAATCCGTAGAAAACTTTCCGGTTCCCGCTAAAATCCCTTGACGGTAACGGGTACTGATGTTATGGTTTTAAATGGAAAAATAAGTTTTATATAACGATTTTATATTATACAATATGGAGGGTTATCTCATGAATATTCAGCGCAGTGAACGGGTTCTTGAAACAATTCCCGTAGGTTCCCTCGGCATCATTGCCCTGCCGAGCTGCAAGGATCTTGGAAAAAAGGTGGATGATTACCTGGTTCAGTGGCGGCACGAAAGTGCAAATGAGCATAAAAACAGCATTGCCTTTCAGGGTTACGAGCAGGATTCTTTCCTTCTGAATGCGAAAGTACCCCGTTTTGGTTCCGGTGAGGCAAAAGGTATTGTTCAGGAATCTGTCCGCGGACGCGACCTTTACATTATGGTAGATGTGTGCAACTACAGCATGACCTATTCCCTCTGCGGTCACGAGAATCATATGTCTCCCGACGACCACTATCAGGATCTGAAACGTATTATTGCAGCCTGCGGTGGTAAAGCAAGACGTATTACCGTTATCATGCCGTTCCTGTATGAGAGCCGCCAGCATAAGCGTTCCGCCAGAGAATCTCTGGACTGTGCACTGGCACTGCAGGAGCTGGTTCACATGGGTGTAGACAATATCATTACCTTTGATGCTCATGACCCGCGTGTGCAGAACTCCATTCCGCTGTCCGGTTTTGAGACCGTGCAGCCGGCTTACCAGTTTATCAAAGCCCTTCTTACCAATGTCCGCGACATTCAGGTAGACAGTGATCATCTGATGGTCATCAGCCCGGATGAAGGCGGTATGGGCCGTGCAGTCTATCTGGCCAATGTACTGGGGATTGATATGGGTATGTTCTACAAACGCCGTGATTACACGAAGATCGTTAACGGACGCAATCCGATTGTTGCCCATGAGTTCCTGGGAAGTAATGTGGAAGGCAAGGATGTTCTGGTCATCGACGATATGATCTCCTCCGGTGAGAGTATTATCGACGTAGCACGCCAGCTGAAATCCCTTCATGCAAAACGTATTTTCCTGTATTCTACCTTCGGTCTGTTCACCAACGGTATGGATCGTTTTGACAAAGCATATGAAGAAGGACTGTTTGACCGCGTATTCACCACCAACCTGATCTATCAGTCACCGGAGCTCTTATCCAGACCGTATTACATCAGCTGCGACATGAGCAAATACATTGCCCTCCTGATCGATACCCTGAATCACGATGCTTCCATCAGTGATCTTCTGGATCCATTCGAGAGAATTCATCTGTTCCTGGAGAAATACAAGAACGGACGTTTATAAGACAGCGAAAGCGCCCCGGCTGTATGAGCCGGGGCTTTTCCATAAGAGGAGACCTTTATGAAAAACTTTATCTTTATTTCTCCGGCTTTTCCCGGCAACTATGAAAATTTCTGTGCTGCCCTGAAAAAAGACGGAGTCAATGTACTTGGTATTGGCGATACGCCCTATGACGCCCTTTCCCCCGCGCTTAAATCTGCCCTGACAGAATATTACAAAGTAGACAACATGGAAAACTATGATGAAATGTTCCGGGCTGTGGCATTTCTCTCTTTCCATCACGGAAAGATTGACTGGCTGGAAAGCAACAACGAATACTGGCTGGAGCAGGACGCAAGACTCCGGGAAGATTTTCATATTACCACCGGCCTGCAGCCAAAGGATATGGCGCTCATCAAGCACAAATCCCAGATGAAAAAGGGATATGAGAAAGCAAAAATTCCTGCCGCACGCTACCATATGGTGCATGATCCGGAAGCCGCAAAAGCGTTCCTTCAGGAAGTGGGTTATCCGGTCATTGTCAAACCGGACAGCGGCGTCGGCGCCTGCGATACCTGGAAGATCACCAATGAGCAGGAACTGGAGCAGTTTTTCCAGAATCTGCCTTCCATTCCTTATATTATGGAAGAATTAGTTCCCGGCGAGATCTGTTCCTACGATGCGATTGTGAACAGCAAGGGAACCGTTCTCTTTGAGACGGGAAATGTGACTCCCATCTCCATTATGGACAGCGTGAACACCCACGGCTCCATCCGGTTCTACATTGTGGATCAGGTGGCAGACGACCTGAAAGCGGCAGGCCGGGCATGCTTAAAGGCCTTCCATGTACGAAGCCGTTTTGTCCATCTGGAATTCTTCCGTCTGACGAAGGATCATCCCCATCTGGGATCCAAAGGACAAATTGTGGGACTGGAAGTCAATATGCGCCCATCCGGCGGACCTACCCCCGACATGGTGAACTTTGCCTACAGCACCAACTGTTATCAGCACTATGCCGACATGATGGTCTATGACAAACTCCGCCACCAGACCAAATCCACCCACTGCTTCTGCGCTTATGTGGGACGTTGGAAAGAGGTTCCCTATCTTCACTCCCATGAGGAAATCCTGACCGAGTTTGCCGACAGCCTGAAAATGGCCCAGGAGCTTCCGGAAGTACTGGCTCACGGCATGGGAAATTATATGTATCTGGCAAGACTGGAAAACAAAGAAAAAATGGAGACATTTTTCCATTACACACTGGATCTGAAACCGGCGGAGCCGGAAAAGAAACCGGTGAAAAAGACGACACGTAGAAAAACGCAAAGGAAATCATAACGATGGAAATACATGAACTGAACTGGTACAGCGACCGGCTGCACCGGGATATGCCTGTGAAGGTGTACGGCCATGCGGGAAAGCCCTGTCTGGTCATCCCTTCCCAGGATGGAAAACACAATGATTTTGAAGGATTCGGCATGGTAGACGCCTGCGCTCCCTGGATTGAAGAGGGAAAACTCCGCCTCTACTGTGTGGATACCATGGATGCGGAGACCTGGTCCTGCACCTGGAAACATCCCCGGGATCGGATTGTCCTCCACGAAGACTGGATGCAGTATCTGGTACAGGAAGTCCTTCCCCTGATGGAAAAGGATACGAAAGGTGAAAAAGCCATGACCATGGGATGCAGTATGGGCGCTTTTCACGCTGCCAACCTGTTCTTCCGCTTTCCGGACCGTTTCGACGCCACCATCTGTTTAAGCGGTATTTACGATGCTTCCCAGGTACTGGGCGGCTATATGGACGATCTGGTTTACCTGAACTCCCCCTACCACTGCCTGCAGAATATGCCGGCGGATCACCCGTATATGGCCCTCTATCGCAGGAGCGATATGTTCTTCTGTGTAGGACAGGGCGCATGGGAGGATGAGCTTCTGGCAGACACCCGGAAACTGGATGGCGTTCTGCACGCCAAAGGAATCCCCGCTTTTGTGGATTACTGGGGATATGATGTGGCCCACGACTGGAACTGGTGGCAGAAACAGGCTCCTTATTTCCTGGACAAAATTTTGTAACTATTCAGGCAGCAGCCAGACACTTGCTGCCAGGCTGCGTAAGAACTTGATTCAGGAGTGAGCAGGCTCCTTTTGCGAAGCAAA
>CAVFMZ010000032.1:0-25851 GCA_963623675.1 Firmicutes bacterium CAG:176
CATAGAAGAGATGCAGGACGAGGCAGATACCATGGCCTTCGAAGAACATGCATTTCTGAAAGAAGAACTGGAAAAACATCCAGAAGAGCCATATAAGTTCGAACTACATCAACAGCAATTTGATCATACGAGAGAAAAGATCAATGAAGGAACGGAAATCCTTGCAGAGACGGATCATCTGGAAAGGCAGAAAGACGATCTGATCAAAGAAAGAGAGAAACGGATCCGTGAACTGGATACACTGCAGAGAAAAGTGTCGGAACTGGAAGCTGTGTTCGTACAGACACAAAGCGAATGGAAAGAAGCTCTGTATCAGTGGAATGGCGAGAACCAGGAACTGGTATTGAAAAAAGAATTATTAAGAGAGTTAAGTATATTTGCAGAGTCTTATGAAGAAACATCCGATTTTGCAGAGGTTCGTCAGAAGATTGCGGATGTGTGGATCAGGAAAAATGCGGACATTGAATCCGGACTTTCTGCGAACAGGACAGAGAAAGAAACGGCAGAAAAAGAACTGGAAGAAGTGAAAAAAGAACTGGCTGAATGGGAGAATCAGAAGGAACCACAGCCGGAACGTTCGGAAGCAGTCATCCGTAATCGTCAGAGACTGGATGCGCTTGGAATTCCGTATCAGGAGTTCTATAAGGTGATAGAATTCGGAGAAAATCTGGACGAAGAAGATTGCAATCGTCTGGAAGAGACATTGCTGAAAATGGGAATTCTGGATGCGTTGATTATTGATGAACAATACAAAGAGCAGGTTCTGCATTTAGAAAGGGGATGTGAAGATCACTATCTGTTTAACTGTAAAAATGATCCGAAAGCTTGCCAGCCGGAGAAGAGCCTGTTAGATGTACTGGAACTGAATGAGGAAGTCAATGACATTTTTTCTAATCAGCGGTTGACAGGAATTCTTGGAAGTATTGCATATGAGAATGAAAGTATGATTGCAGTTGCAGAAGATGGCACTTACCGGATGGGCGTACTTACAGGAACAGTAACCGGAGAGTATGAGGCTGGATACCTTGGAACAAAAGCCCGTGAAAAGCACAGACAGACAAAGATTGATGCCTGCAGACAGAGAATCGCAGAGTTGGAAGAGATATTGCAACGACTGGAAGAGATGCATAAAAAGCTATCTGACAGGAAGGATATTCTCAGACAGGAATATGAGAAGCTTCCAAAAGACACAGATATGAGAGAAGCTCTTCAGATGATGCGGGCAGAGGAGAGAGCATGTGAACAGATCAGACGGGAGAGCGATAAATTAGAAGCGCAGATCCGTGAATTGATCGAAATACTGAAAGAGAAGAAAAAGAAAGCCCTTGAGATTGCTGAATCTCTGTATCTGACCTGTTCGTATGAGGTATTCAAAGAAGCAAAAGGTGCGGCGGAGGAATATGGAAAGCATCTGATCAGTCTGATTGCAGCACATGAAATGTTCCTCAGAAGTCTGGAGTACCTGAAAGAGCGGAAAGAACATCTGGAAGATCTGGACGCAGATATGGAACAGATTCGATATGATTTATCTGGAATTCAAAAAGAAATCCGGAGAAAGACGGAAGAACAGATTTCCATTCAGGAACAGTTACGTCTGACTGATTATGAAGAGATCAAAGAACGTCTGGACACATGCATCAAGTGGCTTCAGGAATATCCGGAAAGACTGCGTGTATGTGTAAGCAGACAGACACATGAAGAAGACGAAGCCGGACAGATGACCCTGCGTCTGGAAGAGAGCCAGAAGAGAATTGAAGAATACGAAAAGAAGACGGCATACTTTTCGGAATGTTATGAGCAGGAGAAGAATCTATGCTATGTGGAGATACCGGAAGAAATACCGGATAATGCCGGACATATACGGAGCTATCTTGAATCCGATGTGAAAGCACTGGATAAAGACAGCGTGATCCGTGATTTGAATAAAGTATATTTTGAAAACAGAGGATTTCTGACCGATTATCATCTGATGCAGAATGAATTATTTGCAGAAGCAGAGCAGACGGAATTTCCGGTAAAACGACTGGATATTTCGGCCAGATACCAGGGGGTAAAAATATCATTTTCAAGTCTTCTTATACATCTGGAAGAAGACATTGAAGAACTGGAAAATCTGATCAAAGATGGTGACCGGGAACTGTTCGAAGATATTCTTGCCAATACGGTAAGCCGGAAAATCCGTGGAAAGATTAATGCATCCAACACATGGGTACAGAAGATGAATTCTCTGATGAATGGTATGAATACATCCAGCGGTTTAAAGCTCAGCCTCAGATGGAGAAGCAAGACGGCAGAGCAGGAAGATCAGCTTGATACAAAAGAACTGGTGGACTTACTGAAGAAAGATTATCGTCTGATGAGCGAAGAGGAAGCGTCCAGATTATCAGCACATTTCCGCTCAAAAGTAGCAGAAGCGCGAAGAAATGCACGGGACAGTGCCGGAATGATATCCTTCTATCAGATCATGAAAGAGACACTGGATTATCGTAAGTGGTTCGAATTCCAACTGTTTTCACAGAAGAATGGAGAACGTCAGAAAGAATTGACAAACAGTGTGTTCGGAACCTTCAGTGGCGGAGAAAAGGCAATGTCCATGTATGTGCCGTTGTTCTCGGCAGTTGTAGCGAAGTACCAGGGTGGCAGAGAAGATGCACCAAGATTGATATCGCTGGATGAAGCGTTTGCAGGAGTGGACAACAAGAATATCCGTGATATGTTCCGGCTGATGACAGAATTTGGATTTGACTTTATCATTAACTCACAGGTTCTGTGGGGCGACTGTGATACACTGGATGCGCTGGCAATCTATCAGCTGATCCGCCCGGGTAATGCGAAATTTGTGACGGTTATGCCGTATCTGTGGAACGGACATAAGAAAGAACTGCTGGAACGTGAAGAGGAAGTAGAGCAGCGGGGTGCAGAGATTGGATAGGCAACAGGAGTGTCTGGTATATTTCCATCAAAGTGCGGTTTGGGAAAAAGTTCTGAAGGGCTTTCGTGAAAAATACAGTTCTTATGGGAGATTCAGTGGAAAAGTAGTTCTGAAAAACCTGAAATCACAGGACATCGAAGAACTGGAGGGCTTTTTCGGCAAGTCTTTTCATGGGCAGAAAAGTGTGACAGTGTCTGCAGAAAAATTTCGGCAGGCACTGGAAGCAAGCCGTTATAAAGATGTCACACCGGAATATTTGCTGGTGAATTTTTTTGGAGAACCCTTGTTGGGAAAACAGGAGCAGAAACTTTTAAGGCAACAGGAAAAAGAGCGAATATGGGAAAATTTTCAAAAGAGTTATGAAGGAACGCCGGTAGAGACAGTAGAAGAATCTCTGAAGAATATTGTCAAAGTCAGCGAGAATCAGGATCTTGCAGAATGGGACAGGCTGCTGCGGTTTGGAGCAGAAATTTATAATCATTTGCCATACCGCCAGAGTGATAAGTTGTATCTGGCCGTATTTGCAGCCATGCTGACGGGAAATCCACATGCATTTGATAATGGAACTGCGGAGGGAAATTTTCTGCATCAGATCATACAGATGAATCTGGAAATCAGAGGAATTAAGATAGAGACATCTGAGATTTTTCCGGCTTATAAGCGTCAGAAAAGTTATCTGATGGCAGGGATCATGTTGGATGATATTTCGAACTATGCGATGTTGTATCAGGTACAGGCGGTTAAAAAAGATGGAACTCTTCATAAAGGTATGGATGGATTTGCAAAAGAGCAGCATGTCGTGCAGGTTCCGCTTGCGGCAATTACGGAGTGGGAGTCGCTTCATTGCCCGCAGGATGAGATTTATATTGTAGAAAATCCGTCTGTTTTTGCGGTATTGAGTGGAAAAGAGAAAGCCGGGAATGCAAGAAGAGCATATATGTGCATGAATGGACAGCCAAGGCTGGCAGGGCTGATGGTGTTGGATTTGTTTGCAAAATCGGGAATCAAAGTGTATTATGCGGGTGACCTTGATCCGGAAGGAATACTGATCGCACAGAAATTATCACAGTATTATAAAGGAGAATTTCATTATTGGCACATGGAAACTGTGGACTACGAGAAGTGCAGATCAGAGGAAATTATATCACCGAAGAGGATGAAGATCCTGGAGAGGATCAACGATGAGAGACTTAAACCGGTGGTGGAAAGTATCGGAGAATACAAGACGGCTGGGTATCAGGAGATGTTGCTGGAGAAACCGGAAGAGCTGTTGAGAGAAGTACAATAAAGGAATGAAAACCAATGACACTTAGAAAACCTGCAAACTACACCTCCAAAACATACACCTATTCCAACCGCCTCGCCAATTTAACTGCCGAGGCAGTTGGTGTGATCAAAGGGGAGAAGCATTTTCCGGTTTTTGAGGAGCGGATCATGCCAACTCAGATGCATGGCTGATCGGAAAGGCCAGATATAAGGATCATGATGAAGAGAAGGCGGCGGAATATGAGGCAAAATATGGCGGATCTGGAAAAGAGATAAAGTTTGATGTCCTGAACAGTCTGCTTATCTATGATGTGAGAAAAATCATACAACAGATGGAAAATTGATTGGAGGTGGCAAATATGGAAAAATCAGCACCCCTTAATTTGAGAGTAAATCCAACATTGAAACAGGATGCAGAGAACGTATTAGGTAGACTTGGTATTCCTATGTCTACTGCGGTTGATATGTTTTTGAATCAGGTGGTTCTTGTAGGTGGAATTCCTTTTTCAGTTACAATACCCAGCGCTCCAGAAAGCATTGATATGGCTAAAATGAGTGAAGAACCGATTCATTCCAAAATTCAGCGTGGCTATAATGATTATAAGGCAGGACGTGTGCAGAATGCCGCAGGTGCATTTGCCAGATTTCAGGAGAGCCATAGTCGATGAATAAATATGTTGTAAATATTACTAGTGAGGCATTGGCTGATATGGAAGCTATATATGCTTACATTGCAAATATAAAGCTTGCTCCAGAAAATGCTATGGGTCAATATAATCGTATTGCAGATGCAATCCTGACGCTGGATGAGTTCCCTGACAGATTTGGCTTATTTGATTCAGAACCAGAGCATTCAATGGGGATTCATAGAATGGATAACTACCTGGTATGCTATGTGATTGATCCAGGCATTGTCACAGTTACTGATGTGCTTTATGGAGCATCAGCTGTTCATAATAGGCTACAGGTAAGGCACTAGCAATTCTAGGTGTCAAATGCCCTGGGTACAGTATATAAAATAACCTAAATCAAACCAGATTCTGCGAGTTTGAGTAAAACACTAAATCCCTACAAACCGTGTAAATAAGCGGTATGTAGGGATTTTTTAATTTGCGCAGCCTCTCTCCTTTAACCGGGAGGAGGGTTGTTTTTTGTGCTTTTTGAGGGTGTGAATTCATCACTTGACATTGCGTCAAAGATTTTCTTTATGCTGGAAAGTTGATAGCGCATTAAACCTATTGACATAGTAGGGTTATAGAGATATGATGAAGTACAAACAACAATAAAGACTAAGGAGAGGAACGGGTATGAGTGACATTTCAAGAGAAGAGGCATTTGCCTTATTAAAAAAATATAATAAAGATCCATTTCATATTCAGCATGCACTTACGGTAGAGGCCGTGATGAAATGGTATGCGAGAGAGCTCGGTTATGGTGCAGAAGAGGAACATTGGGGACTTGTCGGTTTACTGCATGATATTGATTTTGAACTTTACCCGGCAGAGCATTGCCTGAAAGCGCCGGAACTTTTAAGAGAGGGTGGCGTGTCAGAGGACATCATCCATGGCGTTGTCTCTCACGGATATGGAATTACCGTTGAGTGTGGGGTAACGCTGGACGTGGAACCGGTACATGAGATGGAAAAAGTGCTGTTTGCAGCAGACGAGCTGACAGGTCTGATCTGGGCGGCTGCACTGATGAGACCTTCGAAGAGTACCAAGGATATGGAACTGAAATCTCTGAAGAAGAAATATAAGAGTAAAGGATTTGCAGCGGGATGTTCAAGAGAGGTCATCGAGCGCGGCGCTGATCAGCTGGGCTGGTCCCTTGAAAAACTGCTGACCATGACACTTCAGGCCATGGCTGACAGTGAAGACCTGATCAACCAGGAAGTGGCTGCAGAGCAGGAATAGGAGTGCAGAATGACACAGGAATTATTGGACAAGTATGAAAAATTAAAAGAATATATTGCATCTATGGGAAGTGCAGCGGTTGCATTTTCCAGTGGTGTGGACTCTACGTTTTTGCTGTATGCGGCGAAAGAGGTGTTTGGAGACAATGTGATCGTGAATGAGACGATTCTCTGATCGGAGAAAAACAGATGAATATGAATCAAATCAAATACGTGCTGACCATTGCGTCGTCCGCTTCCATGCGGGAAGCGGCCACGAAGCTGTTTATTTCCCAGCCGGCTTTATCAGCCAGTGTACGTGAACTGGAAGAAGAACTTGGAATTCTGCTTTTTGAGAGATCCAATAAAGGAATCATGCTGACAGATGCAGGACATGAGTTTGTGACTTATGCGAAAAAAGCTGCAAACCAGTATGAGATTCTGGAGGATCGGTATCTTTCCCAAAATAAAGATAAAGAACATTTTTCCGTGTCCACGCAGCATTATAATTTTGCGATTCATTCGTTTGCAAATGTGATTAAACAACATGATCCGGAGAAGTTTATTTTCTCGATTCATGAAACCAAGACCAATGAAGTGCTGGAAAATGTAAGAGACTTAAAGAGCGAGATTGGCATTATTTCTTATTCCGGGATCAATGAAGCTTTGATTCGGAAGCTGCTGAAGGAGTATCAGCTGGAGTTTACGCCGCTGATGATCCGCAGAACGTATGCCTATATCTGGAAGGAAAATCCGTTGTCGGCACGGAAGGAGATTTCGCTGGAAGAGCTGAAAAATCTGCCGTGTATTACATTCGATCAGAGCGGCAGCAGTAACTTTTATCTGCCGGAAGAGGCAATGGCAGATTATGAATTTGATAAGCTGGTCACCAGTGATGACCGGGCCACGTCCATTGAACTGATTGCCGAACTGGGTGGATATTCCATCGGATCGGGCATGTTATCGGATGAGGATGCCATTCTGCAGGGACTGGTGTCCGTGAAACTGAAGGAGGAAGATCCGTTGACCATCGGTTATATTACGAGAAGTGGAAGCGGCCTTTCCCCATATGGAAAGGAATACATAGAAGAGCTTCAAAAGTATAAAGAACTGTAATTTAAGAACCTGTACGGGCAGAAAATGGTGAGAAATATATTTTGTTTCTCACTTTTTTTCGGCCTTTTTTCATGCCCTGCGATAAGAGAACATTATCACAAATGATAAAAACAGTGAAATTTACAAAAGCCGATAGGTGAAGTAGGATATAAAGCATATCAGAGACCTACATACGAATGACGAGGAGGAAAAGATAAGATGAAAAGAAAATTAGCGGCAACCATTCTGACAGCAGCCCTTGCAGCCTCACTTCTTGCAGGATGCGGCCAGACCGGAACAGAAAATGGATCAGCAGACAATCAGGCAGCGGAAGAGAAGACATCGGATTCATCATCCGGAGATCATGGAACTTTGAAAGTATCTTTTCTTCCAGGAAATATACGAATTGCAGTGAACATTCTTGCACTGCAGAAGGGATACTTTGAGGAAGAAGGCGTCACGGTCGAGCCGGTTAATATTTCAGGACAGGATGCACTTACGGCCATTGATGGAGATGGTGATCAGGTAGATATCCTGAATGTTGGTTTTGTTCCGGATCTTCAGGCAATCGGTTCCGGACTGGATGTTACAGTGATTGCAGGAACTGCTGTGGAAGGCGGAGCCATCATTGCAAAGAGCGGAAATGAGGCAGCTTATCAATCCGGCGATACAGGGATTAACATTGATGCAATTACCAATGCAAAGCTGGGATTTGTAAGGAATGAGTCCGCATGGGTGATTACCAGACAGTATCTGCTTGACAATGGCGTATCCGAAGATACCATCGCAGAAATTGAAAATGAGGATTCCGGAAATATTTCCTACTATGCGGATGAGACCGCAGTTGCACAGGCTGTTCAGAAAGGTGAGGTGGAAGTTGGATTCCTTCCTATGGAGTATGCGCTTCTATATGGCGATGCATATGAACTTTCCGTTGTGGCTGCAGCCGGAGAGCTGCAGGAGAATTACGTATGCTGCCGTGAAGTGACTTCCTCAAAACGGCTTGCTGAAAAATATGATTCCTTTGTTGCTTATGAAAAAGCACGAATCAGAGCTTTTGAGTATTACAAACAGGGCGAGACGGATGACACTGTGAAACAGGACGTGGTGGATACCGTTGCCGGTTACTCCGGTAAGGAAGCAGATTATGTAGAGACTTATCTCTACGGTGGAGTTACAAAATATGCAACCGATCCGAATACAGACGGAATTGTAAAATATGTGGAGGCAGCAGCCAATTCAGGACTTCTTGAAAGTGCCGGAGTGGATTTCTCTTCCTATGACATTACACAGAACATTGATACTTCTGCCTATGAAGAGGCAATTACATCTCTTGCAGAAGAAAATCCAGATGATGCATTCTATCAGGAACTGCTGAATCAGTACAACGAGGACAATACAAAATAAGATTTGAGAAAAATTCCAGGAGGAGCGGAAATGGCAATCTATACAGACGAGGAAGCAAGGATTCACGCGGAAGAAGTTGGTGTGGATCCAAGACCCAAGGAGACAAAATCAGAGATTGATGAGCGGGGAGCCTTCATCCGGCAGCCCAATGCTTTTATAAAACCTTTTGGGGAAGGGGCGGATGACAATCATGCAGAGGCGGACCGGTATGCAATCTATTGGGCGCATGGCTGCCACTGGTCCAACCGTCCGGTGATCGTCAGAGACATTCTTGGCCTGGAACATGTGATCCGGGATGTGGCAACCACACATTCCGGGGAACATAATATTTACGGGCATGGATTTGCAGATCAGCCGGAACACCGGGATCCTATCTGCGGCGCTTATTTCCTGAGTCAGTTTTATAAAAACGCAGATCCGGAATTTGCCGGAAGAGCAACCACTCCCGCGTTCGTGGACGTGAAAGAGAAAAAGACGGTAAATAACGATTATCACAGACTGACCAATTACATAGAAGTTCAGTTCCGCAAATTCCAGCCAGCGGACGCTCCGGATCTGTATCCGGTGAAATACCGCAAAGAAATTGATGAATTTAACGACTGGCTGTTCCCAACCGTCAATAACGGTCATTATCGGATGGCTTTCTGCCAGACATGGAAAGCCTACGATGAGGCCTATCAGGATTTCTTTGAATCCATTGAGAAACTTGATCAACGGCTGGAGACCAATCGATTCCTTTTTGGCGATTATATTACCGATGCAGATATTCGGCTGTATGTAACACTGGTTCGCTGGGAGACCAGCTACTATCACAATGTGGGACCGATGAAGAAGCGTATTTCCGAATATAAGAACATCTGGGGGTACGTGGAGGATCTGTTTGCATTGCCGTTTTTCAGAAAATATACATTTTTTGAATTCCCGAAAAATAATGCAGAAGGAATTTTTGCAAGTTTCCCGAAACGAATTGCATCACAGGTGCCGTATGAGGAACTCTGGGCGTCGGACGGACGGCGGAAAAAGTTATCCAAAGATCCGGAACATGTTTATAAAAAGCACCCGGCGGGTGAAACCGTGGAGGATTATCAGTCCGTGATTTCAACGACAAAATGGAATTCCAAAGACTGGGCAGATCGAAATCCCATGAACCGCATTCTGACACAGGATGCTTCGATCAATCCCATTTCATCAAAACTAAGAGATTAAGAGAGGCAGAAAAATGAATTCAGCAGTAAAAATACAGATACGGGATGTCTCATTTGATTATGTAGATAAAAAGCGCAGGTTTACAGCGCTGGAACATATAGATCTGGATATTTTTTCAGGAGAATTTGTCTGCATCCTTGGTTCTTCGGGCTGCGGGAAATCCACCCTGTTAGGACTGCTGAATGGACTGAATAAAGCAAAATCAGGAGAAATTCTTCTGGACGGTGAGAAACTGAAAGGGCCGGGTCCGGATCGGGCGGTGGTATTCCAGCAGTATTCCCTGTTCCCGTGGCTTACAGTAAAGGGAAATATTCTCTTTGGAATCCGGCAGAGCGGAAAGAAATACACAAAAGCGGAGCGAGAAGAAAAGCTGCAGGAATATCTGAAAAATGTGGGGCTGACAGGTGCAGCTGACCGATATCCGAACCAGTTAAGCGGAGGAATGAAGCAGCGGGTGGCAGTAGCAAGAGCACTGGCTCTGGAATCGGAGGTGCTTCTGTTCGATGAACCGTTTGGGGCAATCGATCCGAAGATGCGCCAGGAATTACAGGAGCTGGTGTCCAAACTCTGCACTGAGGAGAAAAAAACGGCGGTTTTTGTTACCCACGACATTGACGAAGCCATTCTTCTGGCAGACCGGATTGTCGTGATGGAACCGGGGAAAATCAGTACCGTGATCAATGTGGATCTGCCCCGGCCGAGAACGAAAAAAAATCTTATGGGTACAGCGGCGTATGAGCAGCTGTACCGGAAACTGATTTCCAGTTTTTATACCTATGTAGGAAAACATATCGATGCGGAGGTGGCACTGTGAAAAAGATACTTCTTCCGGCAAACTATTATGTGGAATACAGTATTGCGGCAGTTCTGTTTGTTGTCAATCTTCTGCTCACCTGGAAATTCCCATATTTGACAGAGCATAAAGCTTACTATGACAGCAATGCCTATATGGTTGTTCTGCTCGTGATCTTTGCGGTCTATACACTGGCGTTACATCTGACCAGAAGAAAGAGCCATTCGGATATTACGGTGATTATTTTCAGCTTTCTGATTTTTTGGGAAGTTTCTTATAAAACAGGGTTATTTCATAACGATCTTCTGATTCCGTCACCGGAAGGGTTGTTTCATGTGTTTATAGAAAAACCGGATGAAATTATAAGCGATGTGGCGGGTTCGCTGTCCCTGTTATTCTGGGGATTTTTGCTGGCAATCATTTTTGGAACGCTGCTGGGCATGCTTGCAGGATGGATCAAGAGAGTCCGGGAAGTGCTGCTTCCCATGTCAAATGTGATTACCCTGATTCCTCCGCTGATGTTTTCCGCTTATCTGATTATGGTCTTTTCCACATTTCGCGAAGCGGCAATCGCGGTTATCTTTTTTGCAGTTTTCTGGCCGACCTTTCAGGGAACCGTGGCCAGAGTCGGACAGATTGACAAGTCCGTCATCGATGCGGCCAGAACCATGGGGGTACAGACGCCGGGGATGCTGGTGAAAGTCATTTTCCCATTCTGTTTTCCGGAAATTATCAAGAGCATTTCCAAGAGTTTAAGAGGCGCTTTTATGTGTCTGTCGGGAGCAGAGATGCTTGGCATGAATCTGGGAATTGGCTATTTCATTGAGAAGTATAAAGCATTTGCGGACTATCGGTGCGTGCTTGCCGGAATTATTTCCGTGGGCGTGATTACCACACTGATTGATATCGCAGTAAATAAAATTGAAAAAAATGTAATCGGATGGGAGTGACGAAGTTGGAAGCCAGAAGAGTGGAAAAAGAGTGGGAGCGTGCCGGGGTTTATTACATTCGGACGGAAGCCATGGTGCTTGGCTTTGATCTGCCGTTTCAGGGAGAATTTGCGGATGATACGGTGGACAGCAGCTATATTCTGGTCCTTGACGAGCATCAGAAACCGGTGAGTACCAATCGCATTCATCCCATACCGGAGAAAGGCTATGTCAAGATTGAACGTGTCGCAACCATCAGTACGGCAAGGCATCTGGGCGCCGGAAGAGTGGGAATTGAAGCGGCAGAGCAATGGGCCAGAGAGCTTGGCTATCATAAATCTGTCATTACAAGCCGGGAAGAGGCAGTGGGATTTTATCAGAAGCTTGGCTATTCGGTAAGAAATGACATGAATGCGGATACATTGGAACCGAAAACAGATCATGATCCGGTCCGGGAAGACCAGGATCCACGATTTATCTGTGTATATATGGAGAAGGAACTGTAAGATGAGTAGGATTTATCACGGAATAGAGGAACTGATCGGACACACGCCGTTGGTTGAACTGGATCGGTATGAGAAGAAAAAAGGATACAAAGCGCATATTCTGGCGAAACTGGAGTCTTTTAATCCTGCAGGGTCCGTAAAGGACAGGGCAGCTCTGAATATGATTCTTGAAAAAGAAAAATCCGGGGAATTAAAGCCCGGTGGAACTATCATAGAAGGCACCTCCGGAAATACGGGAATCGCCATTGCGGCTATTGGCGCTGCCAGAGGGTATCAGGTAAAAATCTGCATGCCGGATGATGCTTCCGTGGAGCGGAGAACTTTGATCCGGTCTTACGGAGGAGAAGTGATTCTTACTCCTGGCGAGGACAAGATGGGCGGCGCCGGCAAGGCAGTGGAAGAACTTCTTGCCAGTACCGAAAATGCGGTTGCCATGGGGCAGGGAGCAAATCCCAATAATCCAGGCGCGCATTACCGCACAACCGGACCAGAAATCTGGCAGGATACAGACGGCAGGGTTGATATTTTGGTAGCTGCATCGGGAACAGGCGGAACCATTTCCGGAATTGGCCGTTTCCTCAAAGAAAAAAATCCGGAAATCAAGGTGGTTGCAGTAGAGCCTACAGGAAATGCCGTGCTTAACGGCGGACAGCCGGGACCTCATAAGATTCAGGGAATCGGAGGCGGACCGACCCCTCCGGTGACGGATGAGTCTTTATTTGATGAGGTAATCGATGTAACAGACGAAGACGCCTATGAGACGGCCAGGGAACTTCCTAAAACAGAAGGAATTTCCATTGGAATTTCTGCGGGAGCTGCGCTCTGGGCAGCAGGACAGCTTGCTTTAAGAGAAGAAAACCGTGATAAGACGATTGTTGTGATTTTCCCGGATAATGGAGACCATTATCTGGCAGGAGATCTGTACGAATAAAGGAACAGGGAGGTACTGCAAATGGAATGCTGCGGACAGACAGAAGAATTAAAATTCGGAAAAGTAGCCACTTCGGAAAAATCAAATGAATTTGGACCGTTAAAATACCAATATTCATAAGCGGATAAGAAAAGAATCACGTATAATGAGACAGTCGAATAAAAATCGGCTGTCTTTTTTAATTGCATTTTATATGAGATCAAACAGAATAGTACTCCGTCTAATGAATGTAAGGAAGGAGGAGGAAACGCAATGCAGAAAAAAGAACTGCTGCAGCTGATCCGGAAAGCAAAGACAAAAGACCCGGATGCATTTTCCAGTCTGATCTATTTTTATATGAAGGATCTGTACCGGGTGGCGATCTCGATTCTGATGAATGATGAGGATGCTGCCGATGCAATTCAGGACACGATTCTTGGATGCTGGGAGAAGCTGCATACATTAAAGGAAGAAAAATATTTTAAGACCTGGATTACCAGGATTCTGATTAACCGCTGTTACGACATCCGGAAAAAGCAGCAGCGGATAACCGCCATGGAGGAATTCGAGGAACCATCGGCGGAAGATCAGTACAATGTGGAACTGAAAGAGGCTTTGGGGCAGCTGGATGAAAAATACCGGATTGTGATGGTTCTTTATTACAGTGAAGGATATCAGACCGGTGAGATCGCGGAGCTTCTGGAGATTCCCAGAAGTACCGTGCAGACCAGGCTTCAGCGGGGACGGGAAAAGCTGGAAGCCTATTATCGATGACGTGGAAAGGAGCAGGAACAATGAGAGAAGAGAAACAGATTCTGAATGGTGATGTGGAGATTCCGGAAGTAGTTCTGAAAAAAACGGACGATGCGCTGGCGCAGATCCGGGCAAATGCAAAACCGGTGAAAAAAACAAAGAAAGTAACCCGGGTTCCGGGAGGTTTCCGTTATGCGCAGGCGGCAGCAATTGCATGTGCAGTGCTGGTTGGGGCAGGCGGAATTACCGTCACGGCAGCAGTTGTTCATCATCTGTGGAGCCGGGGCATGCAGGGAAATATCCGGGCAACGGAAGAGCAGCAGAAAGACCTGGCAGAACAGGGAATGGTGACACAGTTTGATCAATCAGCCACACAGGAGGAAGAACCGGATCTGTCATCCATGGAAGTGACTTCTGAAGGAATTACGGTAAAACCGATGGAACTCATTGCGGACGGACACTTTGTACATGTATCTTTTCAGATATCGGGATATGATCTGGCAGATGGGGATGAGCCATGTTTTGAAGATGTGGTGACCTATACTGGTGAGGATGAAAATGCGCAGGATGGCTGGGTTAATATGAGCGGCAGTTTTTATGATGGAATTATTTCCGATAATAACGGAGAACCGGTATATGAAGATGGAACTTCTCTGGAAAGTGATAACTTTGCAGAACATTTCAAGGCAGAGGACGGAACGCTGGAGTATGTGATGACCCTGTATAAGACTGACCCGGAGGAGAGTCTTCTGGGACAGACGCTTCATGTCCGCTTTGAAAATCTGGGAACGGTGGAGAAAACGGAATTTATGGACGGAATCGGCGGAACATGGGAATTTGATATTCCCGTCAGTGGAAAGGATGCCGCAAAATCCTGTGATTTAAATACTACTTTGGAAAATGCAAATGTGACCGTGCTTTCCGCAGCTATTTCACCGATTTCCATTCGGGTCGATTACGAAGTGACCGGCGAATTGCAGACACAGGAGGACGACAACGGACTTCCAGGCGTCGGCGGAGTGGTATTAAAGGATGGAAGCAAAGTATTGTATCTGCTCAACGGAGGTCAGAGCGGCTATCAGGAAGGTTCTGATACGCAGGCATATTTGCTTGCCACGTTTGACCGGGTCATTGATGTGGATCAGGTGCAGTCATTGTTGTTCCGCCTTCATGCGGGAGACCAGCCGGAAGAATATGTGACCGTGGATTTGCCACAGTAGTATTTGAAAACCGCATGATTGTATAAACAGAGCTGCTATAGTATAATCAACAGTAGGAACCGAGAAAGAGGGGATTTCAATGAAGAGGTTACTGATTCTTACTGGGGATGTGGCAGCTGGAAAATCTACATTTGCAGGGATTCTTTCGGAACGTTATCAGATCAATGTATTTTATAAAGATAAAATCAAGGAAGTGCTTGGAGATGTCATCGGATTTTCCAATCGGGAAGAAAATCTGAAGCTGTCCGATGCCGCCGTGCAGCTGATGGTCCGCACGTTTGAAGATTTTGCAAAGCTCGAAAAGCCATTGATTCTGGAGGCTAATTTTCATAAAAGAGAATTGCAGCAGCTTCAGGACATTGCAAAGACCTATGATTATGAAGTGATGACACTGGTGCTGCAGGCAGATCTTCATATTTTACATGAAAGATATATGAACCGGATGAAGTATGAAAACCGACATCCGGTTCACATGAGCGTCAGACAGGACCGATTTGAAGATTTCAAGGATTATGTGGAGCGGGCCCGGAAAGAAGGCACGGTTGGAACGGTGTTAAAGATCTGTGCGGATGACTTTTCCTATCGGACGGATGAAGAACTGCTGCAAAAGATTGATCGTTTTATGAAGGAGCCAGCGCGTTAAATGAAAGCAATGGGGATTGACATTGGAACGACAACGATCAGCGGTGTTGTTCTGGATGTGGAAAAGAAGCAGGTTGTAGAAACGAGAACGATTCCAAATGGCAGCTTTCTTTCTTCAGGAAAGGACTGGGAGAGGATTCAGAATGTATCTGTGATTCTGAAAAAGGCCCAGGCGCTCGTGGATGAGCTGCTGGATTGCTGCCCGGATTGTGCGAGTATCGGTCTGACCGGACAGATGCATGGAATTACCTATATTGATCGGGAAGGAGAGAGCGTCAGTCCGCTCTATACATGGCAGGATGGACGGGGAAATCTTCCGGAATTTGCCGGGCGCAGTGTGACAGAACTTGTCAAAGAAGAAACTGGAATTGCTGTTTCAACGGGATATGGACTGGTTACCCATCTGTACCAGTGTAAAAAAGGGATGGTGTCGGAAGAGGCCGTCTCTTTCTGTACGATTGGTGACTATCTGGGCATGAAACTGACAGGAAGAAAAGAGCCGCTGGTACATGCAAGTAATGCGGCCAGCCTTGGATTTTTTGACGGAAGCAGCGGTTCATTTCGGAAAGACGTAATCGAGAGACTGGGAATGGATTCCGGTCAGCTGCCGGAAGTGACAGATGAGTTCCGGATGTTGGGACAGTATAAAGGAATTCCTGTGACCGTGGCGTTGGGTGACAATCAGGCAAGCTTTCTTGGATCTGTTGGTTTTCAGGAAAATACGATACTTTTGAACATGGGAACCGGAGGACAGATCTCGGTATTATCCGATCAGTTATTTGAAGGAAATGGAATCGAAGCCAGGCCATTTACAAAAGGAAAATATCTTCTGGTGGGCGCGTCATTGTGCGGCGGCCGTGCGTATGCTGTGTTGGAGAAATTTTTCAGAAGTTTTTATGTGCAGGCGGGCGGAGAAGACAGAGATTTATATGAAGTGATGGAAAAACTGGCGAGAGCCGGTATGCAGCAGGAAGATAGCATGGAAGTGGCCACCCTGTTCAACGGAACGAGAGTAAATCCGGCCTTACGCGGAAGCATCCTGAATCTTAGTGAACATAATTTTACACCGGAAGGAATGACCTATGGAGTGCTGCACGGCATGGTGAAAGAACTGTATGATATGTATCAGTTGATGTACCAGGCGACAGGGATTAAAGCCATGCATCTGGTTGCATCTGGAAATGGACTTCGAAAGAATAAAGTGCTTCAGGAGATCAGCAGCCGTATGTTCCATGCGGAACTTTCACTTGCTATTTATCAGGAAGAAGCAGCCTGCGGGGCCGCTGTCAGCGGTACATTAAAATGAATCTGAATACAAAGCTGTAAAATTCTGCGTTGAATTTTACAGCTTTTTGCGTATATAATAAAAGTAACAGAGAAATGCAAAAATGAGAAAGGAGTTGAAAATATGCCTAATATTTTACCTGTATCTGATTTAAGAAATTATAATGAAGTTTTGAAAAATTGTCACAAAGGGGAGCCGGTATATTTAACCAAGAACGGCAGAGGGCGTTTTGTGGTTATGGATATTGAAGATTATGAGCATGATCGTGCAGAGAAAAAGCTTTTGTTGAAATTGCAGGAAGCAGAAGAAGCGGTGAAAGATGGGGAAGGCTGGCTGAGTCTGGAAGAACTGAAAGCACTTATGGGGGAATAAGATGTTAAAACTGCGGATCAATCCTATTGTCGCAAAGGATTTGAAAAATATTCGTGATTATATTGCTGAAGACAGTGAAACATACGCTGCAAAGACGATAAAAGCAATCTATGGTAAATTTGAAAATCTTCAGATGTTTCCGGAAATAGGTTCGGATCTTTCAAAGAGGGTCAGTTTTCGGACAGACTATAAATATGCAGTATGGAAAGATTATGTGATTATCTATAAGGTAAACAGTGAGTATGTTGAAATCTACCGAGTAATGAATCGGTATCAGGATATTACAAGGATTTTTGAGTGATATTGCGGCTGCGATACACCATTTGTAAATTTAATAGAGATAGAGAGATTTAGGTAATTATTAGCAAAAACTATAAAAAGGGTGGAAAATATGAAAGAGATTAAATGTCCTAAGTGTGGAGAAGTTTTTGTGGTTGATGAGTCTGGATATGCGCAAATTGTTCAACAGGTTCGGGATAAAGAATTTGATAAAGAACTTAAACAGAGAGAAAAGGATTTAGAAGAATTAAAGAAAAAAGATTTGGATCTTGTCAAAATGAAGCAAAAAGATGAGTTTGATAAAGTAATTGCTTCAAAAGATTTAGAACTTACAGAGAAAGATAAATTAATTGAACAATTAAAAGCACAAGTTGAAGGAAGTAAGACAGAGAAGCAACTTGCGGTGAGTGAGGCTATTAATAAGAAAGAGCAAGAACGAGAACTTGCGCTTGGAAAGAAAAATGATGAACTGGCAGATAAGGAGCGAAAGATAGTTTCGCTTCAAGCACAAATAGAAAATGGAGAAAATGAAAGAAAACTGGCAATTACAGAAGCATTTAATGTTAAAGAAAAAGAAATATCACAGAAGATAGAAGAAATCAATAAATTAAAAGAAGCATTTTCTGCTAAGGAGCGGGAGAAAGATAGAGAGATTGAACAATTAAAAGCAAAAATTGAGAACGGGGAAACGGTAAGAAGATTAGCAGTATCAGAGGCAGTTCAGAAAAAGGAAAAAGAAATTTCGGAAAAAGTAACTGAAATTACGGAGTTAAAGAGTCAATTATCCAGTAAAGATACGGAAAATCAATTGAAAGAACAATCTTTGCATAAAGAATATGAGGAAAAGTTAAAATTAAAGGACGAACAAATAGAATATTATAAAGATTTTAAGGCACGACAGTCTACTAAAATGATTGGAGAGAGTCTTGAACAACATTGCTTAAATCAATTTAATTCGTTAAGAATGACGGCATTTCCAACAGCATATTTTGAGAAAGATAATGATGCGAAAACAGGTAGTAAAGGAGACTTTATTTTTAGAGAAAATGTAGATGGAATAGAATTTATATCCATTATGTTTGAAATGAAAAATGAGATGGATGAAACAGCGACAAAGCACAAGAATGAAGACTTTTTTAAGGAACTTGATCGTGATAGACGTGAAAAGAAATGTGAGTATGCGGTATTAGTATCACTGTTAGAGATAGATAATGAATTATACAATAATGGCATTGTAGATGTCTCTTATAAATATGAGAAAATGTATGTTATCAGACCGCAATTTTTTATTCCAATGATTACATTATTAAGAAATGCTGCATTAAATTCATTAAAATATCGGCAAGAATTAGAAGTAGCAAGACATCAACAAATAGATATTTCACGTTTTGAAGAAAATATGAATTTATTTAAAGAAGGATTTGCGCGGAATTACAGAATTGCTAGTGATAAATTTAAAACAGCAATAGAGGAAATTGATAAGACGATTTCTCATTTACAAAAAACGAAGGAGGCACTTCTTTCATCAGAAAATCAACTTAGATTGGCTAACAATAAAGCAGAAGATTTAAGTATAAAAAAATTGACGAAAGATGCGCCGACTGTGAAAAAAATGTTTGATGAAATAAACAGCGGAAGAGGGGAATGATGTGTCATGACACATGAACAGTTCGAAAATGCAGCACAGTACTGGAATAAAAAGGAACAGGTCAAAATGCCGAAGGAAGGATACAGCAGCAGGCAGACCTATGAGTGCTAAAAACAGACAGGAATTATTAAATGAAATTGCAGCGTATGTGCCGGTTAATAAGCAGGAAGAGAGGGATAAAAATCTGATCTTCCAGTGGATTGAGCAACAGGAGGATGCATTTTCAAGGGACAATGTGGTGGCGCATGTGACCGCATCAGCCTGGGTAGTAAATAAGGACAGAAGCAAAGTTCTGATGGTATATCATAACATTTACAATTCCTGGTCCTGGCTGGGCGGCCATGCAGATGGTGAGACAGATCTGTTATCAGTGGCCATTCGTGAGGTAAAGGAAGAGGCCGGTATAATACATGTGCGGCCGGTATCGGAGAATATTTTTTCTCTGGAATCTTTAACGGTGGATGGTCATGTAAAGAAGGGAAAGTATGTATCCAGCCACCTGCATCTGAATATTACATACCTATTGGAAGTGGATTCGGAGGAAGATGTTCGGATAAAGACAGATGAAAACAGCGGCGTGGCATGGTTTACGCCGGAGGAAGCCCTGGAAAAATCTACAGAACCATGGTTCGTGGAACGGATTTATGGGAAACTGGTTGAGAAAGTGAAGAGGATCTAAGGAGCAGATGCAGGTATGAAAAAGGAACTGGATTATTTTTCGATTGACGGGGTTCAGGGCGGAAGTCAGGACTGGATGAGCAATTTCCTGATGAAATTCGGCGGATGTGCAGCACTGGCGGCTTGTGATACCTGTATTTATCTGGCGGCAAAGCATGGCTGGAAGCAGATATATCCCTATGATGCAGCACATCTGTGCAGGGAGGAGTATGACCGGTTTGCCATGAAAATGAAGCCGTATCTGAAGCCAAGAATTGGTGGAGTGGATCGCCTGAGTCTTTATATAGAAGGATTTCAGCGATACCTTGCGGATGCAAGAGTGACGGATCTTTTCATGGAAGGGCTGGACGGACAGACCTCTTACGAAAAAGCGGAAGAAGCGGTGGAAGCACAGATTCAGGCGGGCTGGCCCATTCCGTGTCTGACATTGAAGCACAAAGATCCGGTATATGATGATTATGTATGGCACTGGTATATGCTGACCGGTTATAAAAAAGAAGAAGGTCATTTCTCGGTAAAGGCGGTTACTTATGGCGGCTCAAGATGGCTGGATTTTCGTGGACTGTGGGACACCGGATATGAGAAAAAAGGCGGGCTGATTCTCTATCGGGGAGAGGTACAGCAGATTTCATAACACCCAACCGCACGCAGAATCAGGAAATACCACCAGGCCTTTGATAGAATGTACTCACAGAAAGGGAGTGACAGCATGGACTGGATACAGGGAATTCAGCGTGCAATTGATTATGTGGAGGCACACATTACCGAAGAAATTGATTTTGAAGAAGTGGGAAAACAGGCCTATTCCTCTTCGTTTCATTTTCAGAGAGTATTTGGGATTCTGTGCGGTCTTTCGCTGGGTGATTACATTCGTATGCGCAGGCTTTCTCTTGCAGAAGAGGAGCTGTCCAAAGGAAAAATGCCGGATGCTTTTATTGAAACTTACAATAGAATTGTCACGGAATTTTTCCCGCAGAGTACACAGTATGAGTATGCTGAAAATGTAGAATTTGAAGTTTATTCATCAAATGACGTTTCAAATCCAAATTATCAGTGTGAAATCTGGATTGCCGTGAAAGAAGAAACAGAGTGAAGATGAACAGTTTTAGAAATCCTTGACTTTCCGGGTGAGGTATGGTATATATTTTACGTATTTGCTCGGAGGGCGAGTTGTTCAGAGAAATGACAGCCGGATAAGAGACAGACTGAGATGTCTGTTTCTTATCCGGCTTTTTGTTGTAGGTGGAGAATCTCGCGAGCGAGATTCTTTAAATAAAAAGGAGGAACGCAAAATGGATTTTCTGAACGGAAAAATTTCATCAATTTATTTTAAATATTTATCCGCTGCATTCGGCAGTGCAATGGTGACGTCGATTTACTCGATCGTGGATACGGCCATGGTCGGGCAGTATCACGGGCCGGAGGGAACCGCAGCGCTGGCCGTTGTTGCGCCGGTCTGGAATATGATATACAGTCTGGGGCTGCTGATGGGAATTGGAGGCAGTGTCATTTTCAGTACAAAGCGAGGTGAAAGTGAGAAGACGGACGGAAGTGAAAATCAGTATTTCACGGCAGCAGTCATTGGCGCAGTGATTTTGTCTGTTTTGGCATGGCTTGGAATCCTGATTTTTGAGCGGCCGATTCTGATATTTTTTGGTGCGGATGAATCGCTGCTGGTGCTGGCGCATAAATATATGATTCCAGTCAAAGTTGTATTTCCATTATTCCTGTTTAATCAGATGCTGGCGGCATTTTTGAGAAATGATAAAAATCCGGGGCTTGCAACCGTGGGTGTCTTGTCCGGTGGTATTTTCAATATATTTGGCGACTATTTCTTCGTATTTACCTGTAATATGGGAATTTTTGGCGCAGGACTCGCAACAGCCATCGGCTCTGGGGTTTCATTCCTTGTAATGCTGACGCATTTTGCCAGCCGCAAAAATACGCTTCGGCTGGTGAAGGTAGAAAGACTGAGAAGAAAACTTCGGGAGATCTGTGTTACCGGATTTTCTACATTTTTTATTGATGTGGCAATGGGAATTCTTACAGTGCTGTTTAACCGGCAGATTATGAAATATCTGGGCTCCAACGCGCTGGCAATCTATGGCCCGATTATACAGGTCAGCACCTTTGTGCAGTGCTGTGCATACAGCGTTGGACAGGCGGCACAGCCGATTATTTCCACGAATTTTGGTGCTGGCAAAGGAGACCGGATCAAAGAAACACTTAAACTGGCATTATGGACAACGGCATTTTTCGGAGCGTTTTGGACTATTTTGAGTATGGTGGGACCGAATTTCTATATTCGTGTGTTCATGTCTCCAACGCCGGAAATATTAAGTATGGCGCCGGCTATTATCCGGACATATGCTCTGTCCTTCCTGCTCCTGCCGTTTAATATTTTTTCCACCTATTATTTTCAGGCCATTATGAAGCCAAGGGCAGCCTTCATTGTATCTGTGGCGCGTGGTCTGGTGATCAGTGGAATCCTGATTATGGTACTCCCAGTGCTGACAGGAGAAAATTCTCTGTGGTTCGCCATGCCGATTACAGAACTTCTGGTAATGCTCTATGCAGCGTCTACGATCCGAAAGTACACAAAGGCGCTGTAAAATCTGGAAAAGTTATGTTACTTTTTGACGCTTCTGGTATAATGAAATAAAAGTCCGGGAAGGAAGTGGCAGAACATATGGAATTAGGACTGGCATTGACTTTATGTGGATTAGGCGCGGGATTTTTGATCCCGTCCTTTATCCTTGCGTGGATAGATACCAGAAAGAGGCGGTATTGTACGGCGACTGCAACTGCAGTGGTGGTAAATATTGTAACGAAGAATAGTGAGAACGGACTTAGTTTTCATCCGGTCTATGAATATGTAGTGGGTGGGGCGACATACTCAAATATGGGAGCCTATATTTCCCATCGTGTACCGGAAAAGGGGTCCACGATAGAGATTAAATATAATCCGGACAAACCGAAGCAGTCCTATATTGTGGGATACGACACGAAAGTGTATCAGACTTTGAGTATTCTGTTTGGTATTATCGGAATGATTCCGATTCTGGTGTGTATCGGGATTGCAGTATTTTTCTGAGGAAAGAATGATGATGACAGGTAAGACCGCAAATTATGAACCAATCACGTATCGTTATACCGACCGTATCGGTAATCTGTCTGCAGAGGCCGTTGGTGTGGTGAAAGGGGAAAAGCATTTTCCAGTTTTTGAGGGAAATAAGATTTTCAAACCGCTGACAAAATCAAAACCATTTTCCACGCCGTTGTTTGCTTATGCGGAGGTATTCTGGTCGTGGGTAATTAATACGTACTTTCAGCCGGTGCCGCAGTACCGCCTGGCTTTCTGCGAAGGATATGAGGCAGAGACGGAGAAATATTACGATTACGGGACGGCGGTGCCCATGGCTTATGGAAATGGGGAACATCTCATGAATCTGCTGGAATTTTTCCGGAAATACCCGGATCAAAAAGTGGATATTGACCATTATGTAAACTATTGCCAGATGTTTTATGACTATACGAAGATTCTGGAGTCCGATTATTTTCAGAGGCATCGGGCGCTGGCGGAGGAGCTGGCAATGCAGATCCTGATCTCGGTATTGAAGGGCGACCAGAACTATCACTATGAAAATGTGGCGTTTGTGTGTGATGAAGCGGGGGAAATTCTGCGGATGGCGCCGATGATTGATCATGAGTTCTCGGCATATTTTATGTTTCCGGAGAGTATTTCCCGGCATGTGTACTGGGTGGATGAACTGAAACGCTCCATCGAAGGCCAGCCGGTGCGGCCGGATGAGTATGCGCAGTTTTCCAATGAGACCGAGCGAAAACTGATGGAACAGAGCGCCACCTGTCTGCATAAGAATCTGGTGTATATTCGGGAGCATTATCCGGAAGTAATAAAGAGATTTCTGAATCAACTACATCTTCTGGAAACGGATCTGATAGAGAAGAAAGAACTGTTTACCGTACACAAAAGTCCGACTTATCCGGATCATGCCAATTCCGACGCCTGGCTTGTGGGCAAGGCAAGATATAAGGATCACGATGAAGAAAGGGCTGCGCTTTACGAAGCGGAATATGGCGGTCCCGGAAAAGAAATTAAATTCGAGCGGGTCAATCACTGGGTGCTCTATGACTTGAGAACGGTCATAGAACAGATCAAGGGGCAGCTAAGTAAAGCATAACTGCTTATTTTTGTATTCGTTCGTAAAACCTTCCAATAATATCTGCCAGACTGATTCCTGCCATGGAATCTTCTGCGTCTTTTTGAACTTTATCATAAAACTCCTGCAGAGCAAGCTGGATATTGACACCAACTCCGCATTCCGGATTGGTATGGGTGTCCAGGTGAAGCAGGGGTTTTTCATTTTCTACAGCTTTATAAATATCCAGCAGAGAAATATTTGCAGGGTCTCTGGCTAATTCCGGCAGAGGATGTCCGGTGACGCTTTTCAGAAGTCCGGCTTTGCGGAGCTGGGACATGATCTGGCGGACACATCCAGGATTGGTATGAATGCTTTCTGCAATTTTATCACTGGTGACAGGCAGTCCCTGTGCTGTCTGAATAAAAACCATGATATGAACCGCATGGCTTACTTTCATTGAATATTTCATAAAATTCCTCCTGACTGTAAAAATAATTATAACAGCCTGTTGACAAAATAACAAGGCACGTTTATGATCATAGCTGTAAAATATAATTTAACAGCAAGGAGAAGAGAATATGAGTAAGTTTGAAACAAAAAAGTAGAGGTTACCCGAGAAAATAAAGTATAACAAATAAACCATCCCAAGGGTGGCTTGAAAAATTAAATATTAACGCAGCACCTAATCAGAAAACTGCTAAAGGCTCATCCTTTATGATGTAGCCCCGTTGTTTCAAAAGATTAAGTGCCTGTGAAGTGGATAGAATTTTTTCTTCCTTCACAGGACGAGATTCAAGAAAGCCTTCTGGTGTATATGGCTTTAAATCTGAAAGTATGTGCCAGATAGCGGTCAGGATCATACGACAGATAGCAATGATGGCTTTCTTGTGACCACGGCGTGCTTTGATACGCTTGTAGCGGTTGGCAAATTCGGAATGCTTCTTTGATTTGATTAAAGCATTTGCAACTTGTACCAGAACTGGTTTAAAATAAGAACCAGCACGGGAAATCCTAGTTGATTTGATTTTTTGATTGCTTTGATCGTTACGAGGACAGCATCCTGCCCATGAGACGAGGTGTTTAGCTGTGGGGAAGACAGACATATCAGCACCAATCTCAGAAAGCACTTGAATAGCAGTAAGTGGATTCTTATCGAATCCGGGAACAGTCCTTATTAAATTTAAAGCAGCCTCATATTTATCACTGAGACGAAGGATTTCCTGTTCTACTTCTGAAATGTGTTTATTGAGCTCATCAATGTGATCAAGGCACTGTCTAAGTTTAACAGCTTGTTCTTTAGAAATAGCACCATCAATAGCAGATTGGATTTCTTCAATAGGAGTTTTGCATCTGCGATCAACGAAAGGTGCCACATCAAATTTTTCCCCAGGGTGTTGCAAAATCTGTTCCGTAATGGAACGAGAAGATTTACCAAATACATCTGAAAAGACATCATCGAGTTTCAGATTGGATACAGTAAGACAATTTTGAGCACGATTCTTTTCACCGGTAATCATACAAGTGAGTTTAAAACGGTATCTTACAAGATCACGAAGCTCCCGAATGTCAGCAGGTGGAATAAAGGAAGGCTTAACCATACCACACATGTAAAGATCACAGATCCATTTGGCATCTTTACGGTCGGTCTTATTTCCTTTCATCGGCTTTGTGTATTTGGGATGAGATAGAGTAACCCAGAAACTGCGTTGCTCTAAGATATTGAAAACAGGAATCCAGTACTTACCGGTTGATTCCATGCAGACATCTTTACAATTGTACTTTGCAAGCCAGTCACACAGCTCATTCAAACCTTTTGTAAAGGAAGAAAAGCGAGCCTGCTTGTACTCTGTACGATTGTTGGAATCAGTGATACCGA
>CAVFMZ010000033.1:0-25566 GCA_963623675.1 Firmicutes bacterium CAG:176
GCTTCGCAAAAGGAGCCTGCTCACCCCTGAATCAAGTTCTTACGCAGCCTGACAGTAAGTGTCTGGCTGCTGCTTGAACAGTTACGTTTTACCTTCATTTTACAAAAACTTCAGAGCCACATGATAGAAGCACCTCTGCGACAGGAATTATACTAATATCTTGTCAGGAGGAGAAAAATTTGACCTATAAAGAAATCAGAAAAAATGAAGAAGTACGTGCTTATTTGAAAAAAGGAAATGAAAACCTTGGTGTTCTCGGATTCACCGATCACTCCGAAGTTCACTGTGCTCTGGTGGCAGAACGTGCCGCTTATATTTTAAAGAAGCTGGATTATACAGAACATGACATTGAGCTGGCAAAGATTGCCGGAGCAATGCACGATATCGGAAATGCTATTAACCGAAAGCAGCATGCAGAATATGGAGCATTGCTGGCAGGTGAGATTTTGAAAAAGACCGATATGAGTCTGGAAGACCGGGTTACGGTCATGTCTGCCATCGGACATCATGATGAGTCTGCAGGAGGAGCAACTGATGTGATCAGTGCGGCACTGATCATTGCAGACAAGACAGACGTTCGCCGCAACCGGGTACGTGACAAGGAACCGGCCGCCTTTGATATTCATGACCGGGTAAACTATGCAGTCACTGAAGCAAAACTGAAAGTAAACAAAGAAAAAATGACCATTGCATTGAACCTGCAGATTGATGAAAATATTTGTACTATGTTTGAATATTTTGATATTTTCCTCGGAAGAATGATGATGTGCCGGGGTGCTGCGGAGATTCTCGGAACGAGATTTAAACTGACCGCAAATGGCAGCAAAGTATTATAAAAAACAGTTTACTTTTTCTTGCCTGTATGTTTTAATAAGACTATCAATTCTGTTATTTTCTAAAAACATCAGGAGGTGGTCTTTATTTCTGTTTATTATCAGATGCTTGCAGAACAGCAGCGAATCCAGAAAGAAAAGGAACGAATTCAGAAACAAATTTTTAAGTTTCCCGCGGGAACAATTTTTTGCTTTCAAAATGGCAGTCATGTCAAATGGTATGAAAAAGCCGGAAAAGAACGTCGATATTTACCTAAAAACAAACGAAAGTACGCGGAACAGCTGGCAATGAAAAAATATTTATTGCTGCGAATGAAAGAGCTGATTCAGGAGGAACGGGCGATTATCTGGTACCTTTCCCATCACCGGAAGGAAACATCACATCAGATGTTGGAAAAAGGTAATCCTTATGCCGAACTTCTCGCACCGTATTTTCAACCAGAATCCAGTGACCTTCAGTCCTGGATGGAATCCCCTTATGAACAAAACAAAAAATATCCGGAACAGAAAATTTATGGAACCGGTGCCGGTATTCATGTCCGGTCAAAATCTGAATCGATGATTGTCTATCTTCTTCATGATTACAAAATTCCGTTCCGATATGAATGTGCATTGGAGCTGGGACAAGTGACAGCCTATCCGGACTTCACAATCCGGCATCCTAAAACGGGAAAAACGTTTATCTGGGAACATTTCGGAATGATGGACGATCCGACATACCGGAGAAATGCGTTGTCAAAATTGCAGTTATATATGGAGTACGGCTGGATTCCTTCCGTGAATCTGCTATTAACTTACGAGACGAAGGAGTATCCATTGGATATGGCTTATGTGGAGAGATTAATCAAAGAATATTTTGTGGAGTAAGCTTGTTCGCGGGTCTATATGAAATTTTGTTGTCAAAAATTCCCGCGTCGAGCCAGATTGTGCAGTAAAAAGAGCCGTTATGGGACTCAATAGCCGTGAACAGAAAAAAGTTCCTGCGAAATCAAAAATTGCAGGAACTTTTTCGGGGGTAGCCGAGCCAGAGGCCCAAGCGCCCAGCCAAATGGTATTCAGCCGAGCCAGAGGTCTAGGCGTCACACCACCCCGCGTTCTTTCCATTTTCCTGTTCGATACCGTCCATAAGAAATCAGGAAGTTTGCAGCCCAGCCGATGGGAACGGCGCACCAGACCATAGCAATTCCGAAGCGGGGTGCACAGGTCATGGCAACGATGACGCGGATGGACAGGTTGACCAGATTGGCAATGGTGAACATGAGCATATCACCGGAGCCGCGCAGGAGACCGTCCACGGACATTTTAAGGCCGATGAGGCAGAAGAACCATCCCATGAACGTGAGATAATTTTCTCCGGTAGTAAAGGCTTCTGCAGCACTGTCGGCTCCGAGGAACAGCGTCATGATAGGCTGATGGAACAGTTCCAAGATCACGCAGAGTACGACAGCACAGAAAATGACCATGCGGATTGCGGCATGATAGCCTTTGACGACACGATCGGTCTTTCCGGCACCCAGGTTCTGGGCGGTGTAGGATGAAACTGCATTTCCGATACCGGACATGGGAACGATACACATACTTTCCACCCGCATGGCGGCAGAGAAGCCAGCCAGCGCGGCAGAGCCAAAACTGTTGACTACAGACTGTACCAGCATCATGCCGATGGAGACTGTGGATTGCTGCAGGATAGAGGGAATGGCAATGCGTGTCATGGAAGCCAGCTCTTTGCCGTCAAAGAAAGTGGTTCCGGCATCTGAACAAGTACCACGTCCGGAGCTTCTAACCTCGCCCGCCGGAACGTCTGTCACTGTCCAAGTATCACGAGTGTCATCCATCAAAGCCACAGAAGATGACATCCTCCCCAGAATCTGCAGCAGTACAATCATGGACAGTACCGCGGAAATTCCCTGTGCGATCAATGTCGCCCAGGCCACACCGGCAATGCCCATATGTCCGCCCACCACCAGAATATAATCAAGAACAATATTGAAAAGTGAGGAAAAGATCAGAAATCCCAGCGGGATTCTGGATTTTCCCAGTGCATTGAACATGGAAGAAAACACGTTGTACATGAACAGAAACGGCAGTCCCAGGAAATAAATCCGCAGATATTCCGAGGCCATGGACAGACAGTCCGCAGGCGTGTTCAGAAGAATCATGATTTCCCGGCTGCAGAATAATCCCAAGATGCTGAGCAGCAGGCTTAAACCAAGAAAAGCCAGGGATGCCGTGTAGATGGCGGTCTTCATGCGGTCATATTTCTGTGCACCGAAATACTGACTGACGATGACTGATGCGCCCATACCGCCGCCGATGGCCACGCAGATAAAAATGTTGGTCAGCGAGTAGGAAGCGCCTACTGCGGCCAGCGCCTGCTCACTGACGAAACGGCCCACGATGGCAGAGTCAGCCATGGTGTAAGTCTGCTGAAATAAATTGCCGATGATGATCGGCAGTGCGAAGAGAAAAAGTGCCTGAAATGGCGGCTTTTTAATCAAATAATCCTGTTCCAACGGTTTGTCCCTCCATGAAGTGTATCTATTATTTCATCATATGTTGGAAGACCAGAAGTGTCAATGGGGGATTCGGTAAGCTTGTTCGCGGGTCTATATAAAATTTTGTTGACAAAAGTTCCCGCGTCAAGCCAGATTGTGCGGTAAAAAGGGCCGCTGTGGGCCTCAGAAAGCCATGTATAGAAAAAAGTTCCTGCGAAATCAAAAATCGCAGGAACTTTTTTTGCGGCGATCTTGCCAGAGACCCAGGGGCGCCAGCCAAAGCGACGATCTTGCCAGAGTCCTAAGCCGGGTTCTAGACTATTCAGAGCCCATTCGCAAAACCGCTGCTGTGCAGCTTTCTTTTTGCTCATGTATGGCTTCTCGCCATATACATGCACCGAAATATGTTCTTTCATGCAAGCATGAATCACATATTTACGGGCATGTGCATGGCTCTGAATAGTTACAAATTCTCCCTTATCTTAATGGAATGTTCCACATAATTCAGCTCCCGCTCCGGCATCTTCCCGGACGTCAGGTATTCAAAGAGCAGGTCCAGTGACCGGGAACCCTGGCGGTAAGGCTGCTGGCTGATGGTGGCGGAGATAACACCTTTTTGCAGCATTTCCACGGTGGTGGGCACCTCGTCGAAGGTAATAATCTTGGGATGTCTGCCGGATTCCAGAACGGCTTTGCATCCGCCGTGGACACCGGCTGCCGCGAAGAACAGTGCATCAATTCGGGGATTCTTATCAAGCAGTTCCCTTGTCAGCGCATAACTTTCAAATTCATCATCATGATTTTCCAGAATCTCAGCTACCTGAATACGCGGGTAAGAAGTTTCCAGTGTATGGAACAGGCCGCGGATTCGTTCGCTGTGGCAGAGCACATTGGAGGAACCTGTGATGATGCCAAGTTCAATATTTCCGGAAGTCATCAGGTGAAAAAGACCGGCTGCGGTGCAGCCGCCGCGGAAATAGTCGCTGCCCACATAGGCCATGCGGCGGGAGCCGTCAATATCCGTATTCACAGTGACCACAGGAATCTGCTGTTCTACAAGCTCATCAATTTTCCGCTGGATGGCGTGATGGTTATAGGGCGCCAGCATCAGACCGTGGATGCCTTCCTCCATCAGACTGTCAATGGCAGCAAGCTGGGCCTGCAGGTCGAATTCTACCCGCCTGGTGATGGTTGTAAATCCATAGTCCTGCAGTTCCTCGGATTTGTTCTGGACGCCGGTCATAACTTCATCAAAAAATGGGTTATGCTCACTGAACAGAATGACTCCGATCTTATATTTTTTCTTCTGAGCAGCCAGCGCAAGCCCGGCCCGGTTGGGACGGTAATTCAATGCCTGGACAATCTCCATAATCTTCTCGGCTGTCTTTGGATTGACAGCACCTCTGTTATTCAATACCCGATCTACAGTTCCGCGGGATACGCCCGCCAGGTCGGCAATCTCCTTGATAGTAGTCATGAAATGCCTCCAAAAAATCTCTATACTGACAATACAGGAAAGCTTGAAAACTGTCAATGCACAGTTGCGTGCACGTGCACTTTTTTGAAACTCATATGATACAGATTTTCAATAAAATTAAACAAAAAACAGGTCTTGCAGATGAAAAAACAATGATAAAATTATGCACTATTTACAAAAAATAACAAATGAAAAGAAAATTGAAGTCAAAGTGTTGAAAAAGACGAAAGGATAGCGTAATATAAAGACAGATGGCGTGCACGTGCACGTAAAAGGCGTAAAATCGAAAAGGAGGATTTTAAATGCTGTATATTGGAGTAGATCTTGGAACATCCGCAGTCAAGCTTCTTCTGATGGATGGGGCAGGACATATTGAAAAGATCGTATCAAGAGAGTACCCGATCTTCTTCCCGCATCCGGGCTGGTCGGAGCAGAATCCGGAGGACTGGTTTGCACAGACCATGGACGGACTGAAAGAACTGCTTTCCGAGTGTGATAAGAGCCAGGTGGCAGGTATCAGCTTCGGAGGACAGATGCATGGACTGGTAATCCTGGATGAGAAAGATCAGGTGATCCGCCCGGCATTGCTCTGGAACGATGGCCGTACTTATGAAGAGTGTGATTATCTGAACAACGTCATCGGAAAAGAAAAGCTTTCCGAGTATACGGCAAATATTTCCTTCACCGGATTTACCGCACCGAAGATTCTGTGGGTAAAGAATAAAGAGCCGGAGAATTTTGCAAAGATCAAAAAGATCATGCTGCCGAAAGACTACATTGCCTATAAATTATCCGGTGTACACTGTACGGACGTATCCGATGCATCCGGCATGCTGATCTTCGATGTGAAGAACCGCTGCTGGTCCAAGGAAATGATGGAGATCTGCGGTATTACCGAAGATCAGCTGGCAAAGGTATATGAGTCCTATGAAGCAGTAGGAAATGTGCTTCCGGAGATTGCAAAGGAACTTGGCATCCCGGAGACCGTTAAAGTCGTAGCAGGAGCAGGCGACAATGCGGCAGCAGCTGTGGGAACCGGAACCGTAGGAGACGGAAGATGTAATATTTCTCTGGGAACCAGCGGAACTATCTTCATTTCCTCTGAAAAATTTGGCGTAGATAAGCACAATGCCCTTCATGCATTTGCTCATGCAGATGGACATTATCATCTGATGGGCTGTATGCTCAGTGCTGCTTCCTGTAATAAATGGTGGATGGATGAGATCATCGGAACCAAAGATTATGCAGCAGAGCAGAAAGCCATTGAGAAGCTGGGCGAGAATCATGTATTCTTCCTGCCGTACCTGATGGGCGAGCGTTCTCCTCATAACAATCCGAATGCAAGAGGAACCTTCATTGGCATGACCATGGATACCAGCAGAGCGGATATGACGCAGGCGGTATTGGAAGGTGTGGCATTTGCACTGAGAGATTCCCTGGAAGTGGCAAAATCCCTTGGCATTCACATTGAAAGAACCAAGATCTGCGGTGGCGGAGCCAAGAGCCCACTCTGGAGAAAGATGATTGCCAATATCATGAACCTGAAAGTGGACATGATCGAGAGCGAGGAAGGCCCGGCACTTGGCGGAGCCATGTTGGCAGCCGTAGCCTGCGGTGAATATAAAAATGTGGAAGAAGCAGCGGAGAAGCTGGTGAAAGTCATCGGTACCGTCGAACCGGAACCGGAGCTGGCTGCAAAGTATGAAGAAAAATACCAGCAGTTCAGACAGATCTATCCGGCATGCAAACCGCTGTTTGAGATTATTAAATAAGGAGGTTGCAGAACAAAATGGAAATTAAAAAGGTAACGGATCCTTCTTTCCGGCGTTACGGTAAGATTGTGGAAGGCATTGATTTTACCGGCCTGATCAAAGCGTTGGAAGAGAAGACACCGGCACCGGAGGATGTGGCTTATGAGCCATCCGTAGAGGCACTTGAGAGTGATCCGGTATTTGCGGAGCTTCAGACGAAAGAGTATGGAGAGATGCCCATTGAGATTGGTTATTGCAACGGTAAGAATCATCTGCTGAATGCATTTGAGTATCATCGTTCTTCCGAGATCAACGTAGCGGCAACGGATGCGATCCTGATCGTGGGCCATCAGCAGGATGTGACGGAAGATTTTACATATGACACCGCGAAGGCAGAGGCATTCCTGCTTCCGAAGGGAACAGCAGTGGAAGTATATGCGACGACCCTTCATTATGCGCCATGCAGTGTCGGTGATGCCGGTTTTAAGGTTGGCATTGTCCTTCCAAGAGAGACCAATTTCCCATTGAAAAAAGGTCATGAAGGATGGGAAGACAAGCTCCTTGCTGCCAGAAATAAATGGCTCATCGGTCATCCGGATGCCGATCTCCCGGAAGGCACACATCTGGGTCTGATCGGTGAAAATCTCAGTGTATAAAGTTTATATTGTTTCATCAGTTTTCGCAGAAGAAAACTTGTAAAATAGGAGGTAAATAAGTATGAACAACATTCCAAAAGTAAAAATCGGTATCGTGGCAGTCAGCCGTGACTGTTTCCCGGAGTCTCTTTCCGTAAACCGCAGAAAAGCACTGGTAGAGGCTTATAAAGCAAAATATGATGAGGCAGACATTTATGAATGTCCGGTCTGTATCGTAGAGAGCGAGATTCATATGGTACAGGCTCTGGAAGATGTAAAGGCGGCAGGATGTAATGCACTGGTTGTATATCTTGGAAATTTCGGACCGGAGATTTCCGAGACCCTGCTTGCAAAACATTTCGAGGGACCGAAGATGTTCGTTGCAGCAGCTGAGGAGTCCGGCGATAATCTGATCCAGGGACGTGGAGATGCTTACTGTGGTATGCTGAATGCAAGCTACAACCTGGCACTGAGAAATATCAAAGCTTATATCCCGGAGTATCCGGTAGGAACTGCAGAAGAATGTGCAGATATGATCCATGAGTTTGTTCCGATTGCAAGAGCTGTCGTAGGACTTTCCGAGCTGAAGATTATCAGCTTCGGTCCGCGTCCGCTGAACTTCCTGGCCTGCAATGCTCCGATCAAACAGCTTTACAATCTGGGTGTAGAGATCGAGGAAAACTCCGAGCTTGACCTTTTTGAAGCATTCAAGAAACATGAAGGTGACCCGCGTATTGCAGAAGTAGCTGCTGATATGGCAAAAGAGCTTGGCAATGGAAACAAGAAACCGGAGATCCTTCCGAAACTTGCTCAGTATGAGCTGACTCTGCTTGACTGGGTGGAGGAGCACAGAGGCTATCGTAAATATGTGGCAATCGCAGGAAAATGCTGGCCGGCATTCCAGACCCAGTTCGGATTTGTTCCGTGCTATGTCAACAGCCGTCTGACCGGACGTGGTATCCCGGTATCCTGTGAGGTAGATATTTACGGATGCTTAAGTGAGTTCATTGGAACCTGTGTCAGCAATGATATCGTAACTCTGCTGGATATCAATAATACGGTACCGTATGATCTGTACAATGAGGACATCAAAGGAAAATTTGATTACAGCAGCACGGATGTATTCATGGGCTTCCACTGTGGAAATACCAGCAGCAAGAAGCTGTCCTTCTGTCAGATGAAGTATCAGCTGATCATGGCAAGAAGTCTTCCGGAAGAGGTAACACAGGGAACTCTGGAAGGAGATATTGCACCGGGTGATATCACATTCTTCCGTCTGCAGAGTACTTCTGACAATATTCTCCGTGCTTATGTGGCAAATGGAGAGGTTCTTCCGGTTGCTACCAGATCTTTCGGAGCAATCGGTATCTTCGCAATTCCGGAGATGAAGCGTTTCTACCGTCATGTATTAATCGAGGGTAACTTCCCGCATCACGGCGCAGTTGCTTTTGGACATTACGGAAAAGCACTTTATGAAGTATTCAAATATATTGGCGTAGATGTAAAAGAAATTGGTTATAACCAGCCGGCAGGAGTACGTTATCCGACGGAAAATCCATTTGCATAAGTAATAAAAAGTACTGCTGAAGGGATGTAGCGGGGCATTTGGCCCCGCCCATCCCTTTTGTGATTACAGCGGTGGGGGATACAGATTATGAAAAAGGGGACAGGACTCTGGATTGCGGGAGTGGTGTTATCAGTATTGCTCTGCATGACAGTATTTCATTATGGCATACAGAAAATGGAATATACATCGGAAGAACTTCCGAAAACGTATGACTATCACTATGCCATGATCACGGATGGGGGAGACAGTGATTTCTGGGATAAAGTATATGAAAGTGCCAGAGAAACGGGCATGAAAAATAATGTTTATGTGGAACGTTTTGGAAGCGGTCTTTCTGTGGAATATACAAAAAATGAGCTTGTGGAACTGGCAATTCAGGCTTCTGTGGACGGAATTATTCTTCCGGGAGACGAAGAAGAGGAGACCATAGAACTTCTGGATCAGGCCGTCCAGGCGGGAATTCCGGTAGTGACCGTGCAGACAGACTGTTCCGGCAGTCTGCGACAGTGTTTTGTGGGAACGAATAATTACAATCTGGGACAGGATTACGGAAAACAGATTGCGGAAATATGGAAAGAAAAAGAGGTAAGAGAAGGCAGAACAGCTCATGTGCTGGTGCTCATGGATGAGGATCGGGTGGACACCAGTCAGAACCTGATACTGCTGGGACTGAGGGAGACTGCGAAGAAGCTTCTGGGGGAAGACCAGGTCGTCGTAGATACAGAACTGGTTGACAATGCAGGAAGCTTTCGGTCAGAGGAAACTATCCGGGATATTTTCCTGAACTGGAATGAACTTCCGGATATTATGGTTTGTTTGAATGAAATTAACACCCGATGCGCCTTTCAGGCAGCGGTGGATTACAATAAAGTAGGAACGGTACAGATTCTTGGGTATTACGATTCGGATACCATTCTGGATGCGGTATCAAAAGAGATCGTGTATGCAACCTTTGCTCCGGATACAGAGCAGATGGGAACGGATTCTGTCCTGGCGTTGGATGAGTATGTGAGAACTGGATATACCAACGGATATATGGCAGTGGATACTGCGCTGATCACATCAGGAGAGGCGGTGAAGCGGCTGGATGAAAAATAAGTATCGGTGGAAGCTGCTGACTCTGCAGCAGAAACTGACAGCGCTTTTTATCCTGACAGCAGTGATTATTCTGGCTGTAAATCTTTATATGTATGCTCTGATTAATGAAATGACAGGGCGGGTGGAGCTGGTTTATGACAGTAATGTACAGCTGAATGAATTGTCAGACTGTCTGAATCAGGTGCATGGAAATATGAAGGAATATCTCATGACCAAAAGCTCGGACGCCATGGAGAATTACTATCGCAGTGAGCAGGATTACAGGGACAAACTGAATGATCTGAATACACAGGTCACGGATGACGAACGGCTTCTTACAGAGAAAAATATTGCGAATCTTTCCAGGACCTATCTGGATCTAACAGCGGAAATTATTCAGGCAAAGAGGGGAAGAAATGTAGAACGATATGGAAGTCTGTATGAACAGTCAGATACTCTGCATGGTCAGATTCTGTCATTTATTTACAGTCTGAATAATGAGCAGTTTAAGGAAAATTCGGTAAATTATCAGGAACTGGTAAATTCTCTTCGTTCCACGGAACTTTTGAGCATGCTGGTATTGTTGATGGTCATGCTTGGAAATATCAGTCTGATTATGTTCAGCACAAAGGCAATTACAGAACCACTTCACCGGCTTTCAGAAGCGGCAGGTGAAGTGGCAGGTGGAAATTTTGAAATTGAAGAAATTCCGGTGCAGAGTCTGGACGAGGTGGGCGTAGTAGCCGGTACTTTTAACCAGATGGTAAAGAGCATCCGGGATTATGTAGAGCAGGTTCGCCTGACCATGGAGCGGGAAAATCAGATGAAAGAACGGGAACTGATGATGCAGAGCCATTTGAAAGATGCACAGCTCAAATATCTGCAGGCACAGATTAATCCGCATTTCCTGTTTAATACTTTAAATGCCGGTGCACAGCTCGCCATGATGGAGCATGCGGACAGAACCGGTGAACTGTTGGAAAATCTGGCGGAATTTTTCCGGTATAATGTGCGGAAGAACTGCCAGGATGCGACGTTGGAAGAAGAAATCCGGCTGGTAGATAATTATGTTTATATTTTGAATGTCCGGTTCTCCGGGGAAATTCTCTATGAAAAAGATGTGGATGAAGAACTCCTGCAGGTGCGGGTTCCCAGCATGATTCTGCAGCCATTGGTAGAAAATGCAGTGAACTATGGAATCCGTGATATTGACCGGGCAGGACGGATTGAAGTGTCCGTGTATGGAAAAGAGGAGGAGATCTGCATCAGTGTCTGGGACAATGGAGCAGGCATGGAACCGGAGCGGATTCGCCAGGTACTGGAAGGAAGGGCCGGAGAGTCGGATTTAAGATCCAGTTCCAACGGAGTAGGAGTCAAGAACGTTATGGAGCGTCTGGAACTTTATTTCCATGGAAAAGCAAAATTCGAGATTTTAAGCGAAGGAAAAGATACGGGAACGGAAGTTTTGATTACGATACCGAAGCAGATGGAAGGGGAGGAATGACATGTATCGGGTTATGCTGGCAGATGATGAGGGGATTGTGCTGGATTCTCTGCGGATGATTATCGAGGAAAATTTTCCGGGAGAATGTCAGATTGAGACGGCGAAGACCGGCCGGGCAGTGATCGAACTGGCGGAGACATTCCGGCCGGATGTGGCGTTTATGGATATTCAGATGCCGGGAATCAATGGCATGGAGGCTATCCGGGAGATTCAGAAGAATAACCCTTCGGTGGAATTTATCGTATTGTCGGCCTATGATAAGTTTGACTATGCCAAAGAGGCCGTTAATCTGGGTGTTCTGGAATATATGAACAAACCGTTTACACCAAAAAGGATTACAGAGGTACTTACAAAAGCATTAAAAGAAGTGGATTCCAGAAGAAAGAAGCGCAGCGACGATCTGAGAATCAAGGAAAAGATGGAGACGGTGACGCCGATCATTGAAAATGGATTCGTTTATGCGATTATGTTCCAGGAATATTTTGCGGAGGATGTAGAAAATTACAAACAGCTTCTGGGACTGACTGCCGATTACGGCTGTATGCTGGCTTTGACGGTGGGGGATGACCAGCAGGGAAGCCATATGACCAATGCAGTAGGGGCTGGTGTGAGAACCCAGATGAATTATGCAAAGGTACGGGAACTTTTGAAAGAGACGTTCCGCGACTGTGTGGTTGGTTCTGTTATTTCCAATAAAATTCCGGTATTTCTTCCTATGGAAACCGAAAAGATGGAATATGAAGAACGAATTGGTATGATCGATGTCTGTCGGGAGTTAAACCGAAAACTGCGAAGACTGACTGACGTAACCTATCGGATTGGAATCGGTTCGGTCCGGAAACTGAAAGAAAGCATGGAATCTTATGAGGAGGCTTTGAAGGCACTGGCTAATTCCACCGGAAGCGTAGCCCATGTGGACGACTTACCCATTCGATGTCTGTATGATGAAGAGTATCCGCTGGAATTGGAAAAAGATCTCTTCGATAATCTCCGGTGCGGAAAAAGTGAGGAGTGCGAACGGGCAGCAGGCAAATACTTTGACTGGATGCTGGATACCTATGATGAGAAAAATATGAGCGTCAAATTGAAGGCGCTGGAATTTGTCCTGTTTGCAGAAAATGAAGCATATCGGAACGGAGGCATGACCTATCACTTTGAGGAACGGGAAAATTATCTTCCCATGATTATGCAGGCAGAAAAGAACAGTGACCTAAAAAACTGGTTCGTGAAAAAATTCGGAGATGCCTGCAGAAATATGGTAACCAAAAAAGAGGAACATGAGAACCAGCTGGTGGTGAAAGCCCAGAACTATATTCAGGAAAATTTCCAGAAGGACTTATCCCTGGACGAGGTATCAAGACAGCTGGATTTGAGTCCGTATTATTTCAGCAAGCTGTTTAAGGAAGAAACCGGAAGTAATTTTGTGGAATATGTGACCGGGCTTCGGATGGCAAAGGCAAAAGAGCTGCTGCGGCAGGAAACCTTAAGCATGAAGGAAATCGGCGTTTCTGTCGGATACGGAGATCCCAATTATTTCAGCCGAATCTTTAAAAAACACACAGGAGTCACCCCGACGGAATACCGGGAGAAGGAGTGCCGATGAAGAACATAAAAAAAGTGCTGTTAATAGGTCTGTGTGCTCTTATGATGCTGACTGGCTGTGGGAAATCAGGAGAAACACAGCAGGAAACAGATCCGAAGGAGGATGGGAAACTTCAGATCGGAATTACCTTCGATACCTTTGTACTGGAACGCTGGCAGAGAGACCGGGATGTATTTGTGGCGGCCGCACAGGAGCTGGGGGCGGAGGTCAATGTCCAGAATGCGAATGGAGATATTGAAGAACAGTGTAATCAGGTGAATTATTTTATTGACAAAGGGATGGATGTGATCGTACTGATCCAGGTGGCCAGTGATGCCAACCAAGACATGATGAGGGAGGCCATTAACCGGGCACAAAAAGCAGGTATTCCGGTAGTGGCTTATGACCGGCTGGTGCTGAATGCAGGGGTAGATCTCTATATCTCTTTTGATAACAAAAAAGTCGGGACACTTATGGCAGAGCACATGAAAGAGCATCTTGGGGGAGAGGGAGATATCCTGCAGATCTGCGGTCCCATGGCAGATTATAATGTTCCACAGATTATGGAGGGTTTTTCTTCTGAAATCAATGGAACAGAGCTGGAGATTACGGAGACAGAATATGCACAGGGATGGCTTGCAGAGACTGGATTTTCAGTTACGGAGAGTTATCTGGATAAAAAAGGAAAGCCGGATGGAATTATGTGCGGAAATGACGGAATTGCCGGAAATGCAGTACGTGCTTTGTCCGAACGGAGAATGGCGGGAAGTGTCTGTATTGTAGGACAGGATGCAGACCTGGATGCCTGTCAGAGAATTGTGGAGGGAACCCAGTGCATGACAGTCTATAAACCGGTAGAACAGCTGGCACGCCGTGCAGCAGAGCTTTCCGTAGAACTGGCGGAAGGAAGGGAACTGGAAGTATCCGAGACTATGGATGACGGTACTTATGATGTTCCCTATGAGCGACTGGAACCCATTGCGGTGACGAAGGAAAATATGGATGAAGTCATCACCGGAAAATATCATGAAGAAAGTGATATCTATCTGAATGTGAGAAAATAGAACGGAAAAAGCAGAATAGGAAATTTTTGTGCAGGACAAATTTGCGATGGTAAATTTGTCCTGTTCTGTATCTGGAAAATACAGGTTTGTGCTAGATAAAATGTACAGGAGAAGACAAGTTATTCCTGTGAAAACCATGGTATAGTCATATCATCAAAGAAAAGGGAGGACATTCCAAAATGAAAAGAAAGTTAATTGTTGCAATGCTTACAACCGCAATGGTAGCATCCCTTGCCGGCTGTGGTTCCAGTTCTGCTTCTACTTCTACGGACGCAGCGGACAGCACAGAGAGCACGGAGGCTGCTGATACCGCAGACGAGAGCGGCGATACAGCGGCAGCAGGAACCGGTAAGATCGGTATTTCCATGCCGACCCAGTCTCTTGAGAGATGGAACCGTGACGGTGCTTATCTGGATGAGCAGTTCAAGAAAGCAGGATTTGATACCGTACTTACCTACTCCGATAATGATTCCGGAAAACAGGTAAACGATATCCAGAACATGCTGGCAGACGACGTAGACCTTCTGATCGTAGCAGCGATCGATGGTGAGGCTCTGAATACCGCCATGAACGAGGCAGCAGAGGCTGACGTACCGGTTATCTCCTATGACCGTCTGATTCTGAACGATGCCGTTTCCTATTACGTATCCTTCGATAACTATACTGTAGGTACCCTGCAGGGACAGTTCATCGTAGATCAGCTTGACCTTGACAATGCAGGCGACAAGACCTACAACCTGGAGATCACCGCAGGTGACCCGGCAGATAACAATGCAGGATACTTCTTCAATGGTGCTATGGATGTGCTGAAACCGTACATCGAGAAAGGTACTTTAAATGTTCCGTCCGGACAGACCGATTTTGATACGGTAGCAACCGCTCAGTGGAATACCGATACCGCTCTTGAGAGAGCACAGAACGTTCTGGCTTCCTACTATGCAGATGGAACGCAGCTGGATGTATGGCTTTGCTCCAATGACTCTACGGCTCTTGGCGTTGCTCAGGCAGTAACCTCCGACTACAAAGGAAGCAATTCTATCCTGATCACCGGACAGGATGGTGACGAAGCAAACCTGAAGAACATCGTTGATGGAATTCAGACCATGACCGTATACAAGAATGTAAGCAACGAGTCTATTGTTACCCTGGAGCTGGCAAAAGCAATTCTTGCAGGTGACACGGTAGATGCTTCCCTGATCGACAAGTTCGGTGTAGAGTGCAGCTATGATACAGAGTCCTATGAGACCTCTGCAGGCAATAAGTGTCCATCCTTCCTGCTGGTTCCGAACGTAATTACCAAGGATAACCTTCAGGATCTGGTAGATACCGGTCTTTACACCATGGGTGATGACGGATATTTGAAAGCAGCTAACTAGTCCATAAGTCAAACGAAAGTACCTGAAGAGGGGCGGGCATCGGCCTGGCCCCTCTTTATAAAGGGAGAGGAGGAGATCTTTTGTCTGATATTATTCTGGAGATGAAATCCATCACGAAAGAGTTTCCCGGTGTCAAGGCTTTGGACGATGTCAATCTGGTGGTAGAGCGCGGTGAGATCCATGCACTGATCGGAGAGAATGGAGCCGGAAAATCCACGTTGATGAACGTACTATCGGGTACATATCCGGCAGGAAGCTATACCGGAGAAATCTTATACAACGGTGAACTGTGCCAGTTTAAAACACTGAAAGACAGCGAAGCAAAAGGAATCGTAATTATCCATCAGGAGCTGGCGCTGATTCCGCTTCTTACCATCGGTGAGAATATGTTCCTGGGAAATGAGAAAAAAGACAAATTCGGCAGCATCGACTGGGATAAGACCTACGATGAAGCTGAGAAACACATGAAACAGGTAGGCTTGTATGAGTCTGCCCAGACACTGATCAAAGATATCGGTACCGGCAAACAGCAGTTGGTAGAGATTGCAAAAGCATTCTCCAAGAATGTAAAACTGCTGATTCTTGACGAGCCGACATCTTCCCTGAATGACGAAGATGCCAAGATGCTTCTGGATCTTCTGATTGCATTCAAGAAGGAAGGACTTACTTCCATTATTATTACGCACAAGTTAAATGAGATCATTTACTGTGCAGACAAGGCGACAATTATCCGCGATGGTTCCACGATAGAGACGCTGGTGAAGGGTGTGGATGAATTCAGTGAGGACCGTATTATCAAAGGAATGGTAGGACGGCCTATGGATGACCGTTATCCGTCCAGAAAACATAATGTACGGCCGGAGATTGGTCTGGAGGTAAAGAACTGGACCGTTCATCATCCGCTGTATCATGAGAAGGTCGTAGACAAGGATATTTCCTTCAATGTCCATAAGGGAGAGGTTGTTGGTTTCTCCGGGCTGCAGGGAGCAGGCCGTACAGAGCTGGCAATGTCCATTTTTGGAAGAAGCTATGGATCAAGCATCAGCGGTGAATTATATCTGAATGGTACGAAAGTAGAGTTAAAGACACCGGAGCAGGCAATTCAGCATAAGCTTGCCTACGTAACAGAGGACAGAAAGACCAACGGTCTGATTTTGGGAGAATCCATCCGGTTTAACACGACACTGGCCAGAATCGACAAGGTATGTTCAGGCGGTGTCATCGATACGACTGCAGAGAAGAATGTGGCAGAAGAGATGACGAAGGAGATGGGTACCAAAACCCCGTCCATCGAACAGAAGGTAGGTAACCTGTCCGGAGGTAACCAGCAGAAAGCACTGCTTGGCAAATGGATGTTTACCGAGCCGGATGTCCTGATTCTGGATGAGCCGACCCGTGGTATCGACGTCGGTGCAAAATACGATATCTACTGCCTGATTAACAAGATGGTAGAAGAAGGAAAATCCGTTATCATGATTTCTTCGGAAATGCCGGAGCTGATCGGTATGTGTGATCGTATCTACATCATGAATGAGGGAGAGCTTAAGGGAGAGCTGGATGCAAAAGAAGCGACCCAGGAGCGAATCATGAGCTATATTATCAGTGCTGATAAAAAGTAAGCTGAAAGGAGTGTTGTATCAATGCCGGCTAAAAATGAAAATCAGGGCGCTGCATCCTTTAATCTTGGTGCATTTCTGACCAAATACAGTATGGTCATTGCCCTTATCGTTGTATTCGTATTATTCTATTTCCTGACAGGAGGGCGTCTTCTTTATGCACAGAATATGTCCAACCTGCTTCTGCAGAACGGCTACGTACTGGTTATGGCCTGTGGTATGCTGCTCTGTATCCTGACCGGTGGTAACATCGACCTGGCTGTCGGATCCCTGATCTGTATGGTAGGCGGTGTGGCTGCTGTTATGATTAACAACATGGGAATCAATACCTATCTGACCCTTATCGTATGTCTGATTCTTGGACTTCTGGCCGGAGTATGGCAGGGTTACTGGATCGGTTATGTAAGAATCCCACCGTTCATCACCACCCTGGGCGGTATGTTCATCTTCCGTGGTATCGGACGTCTGGTACTGGACAGTAAGACGGTATCCGTACAGGATCCGGCTTTCCTGAATATCTTTACCGCATATATCAAAATTCCGGGTCTGGACAGTGACGGAAGAATCCTCTCCCCGCTGGTCGTTGGTGTGGTTGCAGTGGTGCTGATCTTCCTTACCACCATCCGTTCCAGGGCGAACAAAGCAAAAAAAGGCTATCGTCAGAATACTGCACTGGCAGATTTCGGCCGCTGTGCCCTTCTGAGTGTAGTGCTCCTTGTATATTGCTACCTCTTAAGCCAGTACAAAGGTATTTCCGTCATGCTGGTATGGGTAGTTGCAATCTGCCTGATTTACAACTTCATCACTTCCAGAACTGCATTCGGACGTTACTTCTACGCAGTCGGCGGTAATGAGAAAGCAACCCAGTTATCCGGTATTAATACCAACAAAGTATACTTTATCGCCTATGCAAACATGGGTCTTCTGGCAGGTCTTTGCGGACTCCTCTGTCTGGCCCGTGTCGGTTCTGTAAATGGTTCTACCGGTACTTCGTTTGAGATGGATGCCATCGGTTCCTGCTTCATCGGCGGTGCTTCTGCATACGGCGGAAGCGGTACCATCCCGGGTGTTATCATTGGCGCACTTCTTCTTGGTGTCATTAACATGGGAATGTCCATCATGGGTATCGGTGATTCCTGGCAGTATGTAGTAAAAGGCGGTGTACTTCTGATTGCAGTTATCTTTGATGTGGTTTCCAACCGGAAGAGTGGTAAGTAAAAATTTTTAAAAAGTTTTCACCAAAAATTGTGCAAAAAACATATTGAAAAACAGAAAAATTTATTGTACAGTATAGGAAATTGAATGATGTACATGAAAGGGCATGGAAAGAGGAATCTTTTCCATGCCCTTTTTCTTATCAGGAAGGAGCACAACGTTATGGATAGCATGGATCGCAGTATTTTAAAATGTCTCAGTGAAAACTCAAGAAGATCGGCAACGGATATCAGCCAGTCAGTACATCTGTCAGTGGCAGCCGTCATTGAACGAATCCGTAAAATGGAACGAAAAGGCGTGATTCAGCAGTATACCATCGTGGCAGATCAGCACAAACTGGGTAATGATGTGACGGCTTTGATGGAAGTTTCTCTGGAACATCCGAAATATTATGATGAGTTTACCAAAGTCATGGAAGATAATGAGAGCATCGTTGCCTGTGATTATCTGACCGGCGATTATGATTTTATGCTGAAGATCCAGACCCAGTCTTCCGAGACACTGGAGCATCTCCACAGAATCATTAAAAGCATCCGCGGCGTTTCTGCTACCAAAACCTATTTTGTATTAAAAGAAATCAAATGCGGCCAGACTGCAGTAGGTGAAGCATAGTATAGTCTAAAGCAGGCTGGATATACTAGGTGCAAAAGGAGGTAAACTTTGATGAACAAAGGTTTGGACTGTTTTGCACTGACAATCGTCATTATTGGAGCCATTAACTGGGGGCTCATCGGATTTTTCCAGCTGGATCTGGTTGCATGGATCTTTGGAAATATGAGCTGGTTTTCCAGGATCATTTACGCGCTGGTAGGAGTGTGTGGTATGTATATGCTTTCCTTCTACGGTCATTTGTCCGGCGAGTAAATACATTTACAGGTTGCCATTTTTTCACAGATGTGCTATACTCGGAGAGACATTGGGGAAAAGGCAACGGGTGGATAGCGAATGGCGGTCAATATGACACAAGAGATCAATTGCATGCTTTTAAAGAGAGGTTTGCCGTTGTATGAGAGGGCAGTTATGGTTGCTGCTGCGGCACACAGTGGAATGACGAGGAAGGGAACAGGAATTCCCTATCTTTCCCATCCCGTGGAAGCGGCGTCAATTATAGCGGAGATGACAGACGATCAGGAACTGATCGCGGCTGCCGTGTTGCATGATGTGGTGGAAGACACCGATGTGACAGCGCAGGAAGTAGAAGAGATGTTTGGAATCAGAGTAGCCCATTATGTGGCGTGCGAGACTGAAAATAAACGCAGGGATCTGCCGCCGGAGTCGACCTGGAAGCTGCGGAAGCAGGAGACCATTACATTTCTGAAGGAAAAGGCAGACCGAAATGCCAGAATGCTGGCACTTGCAGATAAGCTTTCCAATCTGCGTTCCATTGAACGGGATGTGAACAGCATCGGCGATAAGATCTGGCAGCGTTTTAATCAGAAGGATAAAGCGATGCACGGATGGTTTTACCGCCAGACAGCGGAAGCACTCCGGGAGCTGGAAGATTATCCTGCATGGCAGGAATATGATCGTCTGATCAGAAAAGTATTTGAACAAGAGTAATTTAGGGGGCTGTAATCAGTAGATACAGACCCCCTTGTTTACGCGAGCAACGAGCCAAAGTCTATGCTTGCATGAGACCTTGGCGACTGCCGCGATAACGAGGAAAACGAGCACAGCGTGTTTTCCGTAGTTTGTAGAAATGAGGAGGAACTAAGATGACACCGTACAGTGAACTTGGAAGAGAAGAACTGCTGGCACTGAAAAAAGAACTGGAGCTTCAGTATGAAGACGCAAAAGGAAAAGGACTGAAGCTGGATATGTCCAGAGGAAAGCCTGCTCCGGCACAGCTTGATATGACCATGCCGATGCTGGATACGCTGACCAGTCATTCTGATTTGCAGGATGAGAATGGACTGGATACCCGGAATTACGGCTGTATGGAAGGAATCTATGGGGCACGTCGTCTTCTGGGAGAAATGACAGGAGTAGATCCGGAGCATGTAATTGCCTTTGGCGGATCCAGCCTGAATATCATGTATGACAGTATTTCCAGATCTATGACTCACGGTGTCATGGGAAGCACTCCCTGGTGTAAACTTGATAAAGTAAAATTCTTATGCCCGGCTCCTGGATATGACCGTCATTTTGGCATTACCGAGCATTTCGGTATTGAGATGATTACCATTCCCATGACCGCAGAAGGCCCGGATATGGATCTGGTAGAGGAGTATGTAAAGGATCCGGCTGTCAAAGGTATCTGGTGTGTGCCGATGTATACCAACCCGCTGGGAATTACCTATTCTGAGGAAGTCTGTAAACGGATGGCAGACTTGAATCCGGCAGCAGAAGATTTCCGTATTTACTGGGATAACGCTTACTGCGTTCATCATCTGTATGATGAGGAAGAAAAGCAGGATCATCTGCCGGAGATGCTTTCCATGTGCAAGGCAAACGGCAAGGAGAACATGATTCTGGAATTTGCTTCTACTTCCAAGATCAGTTTCGCAGGTGCTGGTATCAGCTGCATTGCTGCATCCAAGGACAATCTGGACTGGGTAAAGAAATCCATGACGGTTCAGATTATCAGCCACGATAAAATCAACCAGCTGCGCCATGTACGTTTCTTCAAGGATCTGAACGGTATCAAAGAGCATATGAAGAAACATGCAGCCATCATGCGTCCGAAATTTGAAATGGTACTGGATATTCTGGAGAAGGAGCTGGGCGGACTGGGTATCGGAACCTGGACCAAACCGTTGGGCGGATATTTTATTTCCTTCGACACCATGGAAGGCTGTGCAAAATCTGTTTACCAGAAATGCAAAGAGGCAGGCGTTACCCTGACCGCCGTTGGCGCAACCTATCCGTACAAGAAAGACCCGTATGATACCAACATCCGTATTGCACCGTCCTTCCCGTCTGCGGAAGAACTGAAACAGTGTGCAGAACTGTTTACCCTGTGTGTAAAACTGGCAAGTGTGGAAAAACTGCTGGAAAATAAATAGATCTGTGAATAAGAGATAAAAAATGCACTCATCGGAGCATTCCGATGGGTGCATTTTTGTGCTCGAAGTAAAAAAATTAAATTTATTCGGCTGCAGGAGCCATGCCAGCCATATAGTTGATAAACTGCTGTGCGGTTCTTCCGGAGATGCCGCCGTGGCTTAATTCCCACTTGTTGGCTTCGGCACACAGTTCTTCGTCGGTCAGGGTGATGGACGGGTAACGCTTCCGCAGCTCCTTAACGATGGTGAAGTATTCCTTCTGGGACGGCTTGCCGTAGTAGATGGTGACACCGAAGCGGGCTACCAGGGAAAGCTTCTCCTGCATGGTGTCGGAACGGTGCATACCGTTGTCATTTTCCATGTCGTCGCGGTCACTCCAGCTCTCTTTGATTAGGTGGCGGCGGTTGGAGGTGGCGTAGATCAGCACGTTGTCCGGGCGGGTCTCCATGCCTCCTTCGATGACAGCTTTCAGAAATTTGTACTCAATCTCGAAATCCTCAAAGGAAAGGTCATCCATGTAAATAATGAAGCGGTAGTTCCGGTTCTTGACCTGCGCGATGATGGAGGAAAGATCCTGAAACTGGTGCTTGTAAATCTCGATCATGCGAAGTCCCTGATCATAATACTCGTTGAGCAGCGCCTTGATACTGGTGGATTTTCCGGTACCGGCGTCGCCGCAGAGCAGCACGTTGTTAGCCGGAAGTCCTTTGACAAATGCTTCTGTGTTGTCCACCAGCTTCTTTTTCTGAATTTCATAACCGATCAGATCATTTAACATGACGCGGTCTGTGTTGTTGATGGGCAGGAACTCCACGCCCTCTTCCAGATGGCGGATACGGAAGGCACGGTTCAGACCGAACATGCCCACACCATATGCTTTGTAGAAATCAGTAATGATGGTAAACACTTCATCGGTGTCTTTGGCCTGCTCGATTTTTTCACTGACTTCCTGTACACGCTCGCTCACATTGCGGTTATACATCCGCTCTTTCTTCGGAATGGAATGGTAGTTGCAGACAGTTGTGAAGCAGTCGATGCCAAGCTCCTCCTCGATGGGTTTGAAATCAAAGTCAAACAGCTTTTTAAATACTGCGAAATCTGCTTTTGCAAAATGATTGACGGTTCCGTCGTTGGCACCCACCTTCTCGCTGGTCATGCTGAATGAGTTCTCATTGGTCAGCAGGATGAAGGTCAGGTAATTGTGCCACAGATTTTTATCGAAGCCGTACTGGGTGGAAAGATCCAGCAGTGCTTTCATCTGCTCATAAATCCGGCTGGTCAGTGCTTCTTTTTCAGCAAGACCCAGCTCAAAATCACGGAAAATGCCGGAGAGTTTCAGAAGAATACTGTCTTCGCCCAGATCACGGTATAAGATTAATTTTGCAACTTCTCTGTACATAGTTTTTCACTCCCTTATGTATGATTAGCCCAGGAACAGGAAGTAACCCAGGACAAGAATACCGAGTACAATACGGTAGTATCCGAACGGCTTGAAATCGTTTTTCTTAATATAGTTCATCAGGAACTTGATAGCCAGGATGGATACGATAAACGCGGTCAGCATGCCGACAATCAGGATCGCAAGTTCATAGCCGGTAAAATTGAAACCGAATTTCACCAGTTTTAAAAGGCTGGCTCCGAACATGACCGGAATGGACAGGAAGAAACTGAATTCAGCTGCCACATAGCGGGAGGCTCCCAGAAGAATACCGCCCAGGATCGTGGAACCGGAGCGGGATGTGCCCGGAATCAGTGCAAGGATCTGGAAGACACCGATCAGGAGAGCAGTGGACCAGGGAAGCTTCTCCAGTGATTTGATCCGCGGACGGCGGTTCTTATTGTAATTCTCCACAACAATGAACAGCACACCGTACAGGATCAGGGTCACGGCTACGGTCTGGTAATTGTAGAACAGTTCATCCAGCAGGTCGTCAAAAGGAAGACCGATGATGGCAGCCGGAAGGGCAGCGACAATGACCTTGAACCAGAGGATCCAAGTCTCTTTTTTAATCCATCCGTTTTTCGGGGAACAGAACGGCCACAGTTTTGGAAAATACAGAACCACAACGGCCAGGATAGCGCCCAGCTGAATGACAACCAGGAACATTTCCATAAAATCGTGACTGACGTTCAGCTTGATAAATTCATCGACCAGAATCATATGTCCGGTACTTGAAATAGGAAGCCATTCGGTGATTCCCTCGACAATGCCGAGGAAAATGACTTTTAAAAATTCTAACATGGTACATACTCCTTATATAAAAGACTTTTCTCTCATTGTAACTACACTGGAGGTAAAAGTCAATGTAACAAAATCTTAACAAAAACAATAGATTATGCTATGATACATTTAATATATGTCGAATTTGGTCGAATATGGGAGAGAAAAGTTTATGAAACAGCGGCTGATTGATAAATTCGGGGAGATCTACGGCGCTGGCGGGGACGTCAGAGTCTATTTTGCACCCGGGCGTGTGAATTTGATCGGAGATCATACCGATTACAATGGAGGGCATGTATTTGCCTGTGCCATTGCCATTGGAACCTATGCGGTGGCCAGAAAACGGGAGGACAATCGTTTTCGTTTTTATTCCCTGAATTATCCGGAGCAGGGAGTGCTGGAGATGTCATCCAGTGAACTTTATTACAGAGAGGAAGACGGCTGGGGCAATTATGCCAAAGGTGTGGTTCGTACTTTTATTAAGAAAGGCTGCAGAGTCAAAGGCGGCCTGGACATTTTGTATTATGGAGAGATTCCGAAAGGGCTGGGAATCGGTTCTTCTTCTTCCCTGACGGTGGTCACGGGACTGATTTTAAGAGACCTTCTGGAAGTGCCGGATCTCAATATGGTAGATATCGCACTGTTCAGCCAGCTGACGGAGAACGAGTATCTGAAGACCGGAGGAGGCATTATGGATCCTTTTACCATTGCCATGGGAAAGAAGGATTATGCCATCCTGCTGGACACCAGCGATTTATCTTACGCCTATGCACCGCTTCTGCTTCCGCATAAGAAGATTATCATTACCAACAGTGGAAAGCCGCGGGACGGCGTGGAGGACTGCGTGAGACAGCGCCGGAAGGAATGTGCGGAGGCATTAAAGGAACTGCAGACGGTGATCGCTATCAGTCATTTGAGTGAACTGACCGCCGATGTCTTTGAAGAGGTACAGGAGATGATCAAAGATCCGGTCTGCTTAAAGAGAGCGCGTCACGCGGTGACGGAGAATCAGCGGACCATGGAGGCAGTGAAAGCGCTGGAGGCAGGCAATGTGGCAGAATTCGGGCAGCTCATGAATGCGTCCCATATTTCTCTGAAGGAAGACTACGAGGTATCCTGCAGGGAGCTGGATATTCTGGTAGAGGAGGCATGGAAGCTGGACGGTGTGTTGGGATCCCGTATGATGGGAGCCGGATTTGGCGGATGTACTGTCAGTATTGTAGAAAACAGCGCGGTCAATGATTTTATCAGTCAGGTAGGAACGAATTATCAGGAACAGACCGGACTGAAACCGGATTTCTATGTGGTGGAGACAGGCAACGGGGCTACAGCTTTGTAGCTCCTTTTTTCTTTCTTAAAAAGTCTTAATTATGTCTGCAGGGTCTTTCGCTTTGAAGGCAGGACATGTTACACTTTCATTAGAAATTTTCCAAAAGGGAAAAAACAGGAAAAAGAAGGGCGGTGAACCCATGGCAGAAAAACAGACCATACTGGTAACAGATGACGAGCCGGAGATCCGGGATGTACTCCGGATGATGCTGGAAGGGGAAGGTTATCGGATACTGGAAGCTTGTAATGCCAGGGAAGCAGTAGAACAGGCGGAGGAAGCAGATCTGGTGATTCTGGATATTATGATGCCGGGAGAGTCAGGCATCTGGGCCTGTGAGCAGATCCGGGAGAAAACAATGGTTCCCATTCTGTTCCTGACGGCTAAATCCGGGGAGCATGACAAAGTACAGGGATTTTCCGCAGGCGGAGACGATTATCTGGTAAAACCATTTTCCTATATGGAGCTTTTGTCACGCGTGAAAGCATTGATCCGGCGTTACAAGGTATATCAGGGAAGACCGGATACATCGGAAGAGCTGGTGTGTTACCGGGACATCACGATTGATCAGAATCTGCAGTCCGTGCAGGCAGGAGGAGAGAAGATTTCTTTGACGGAGATGGAATATCAGATTTTGCTGCTGCTCATTTCCAATCCGCGGAAAGTATTTTCTGTAAAAGATATTTATGAGACCGTATGGAAAGAAGCATTTCTTCCAAATTCCGGTAATACGGTAATGGTTCACATTAGAAATATCAGAAGAAAACTGGAAAAGGGCGGCCAGTCCTATATTCAGAATATCTGGGGAAGAGGTTACTGTG
>CAVFMZ010000034.1:0-25540 GCA_963623675.1 Firmicutes bacterium CAG:176
GTTATCCGGCATACTTAGGTTCCCGTCTGGCACAGTTCTATGAAAGAGCCGGACACGTAGTGAATCTTGGAAAAGACGGAAGAGAAGGCGCACTGTCCGTTATCGGAGCAGTGTCCCCGCCAGGTGGAGATATTTCCGAGCCGGTATCCCAGGCAACCCTGCGTATCGTTAAGGTATTCTGGGGACTGGATTCTGCACTGGCTTACAAACGTCACTTCCCGGCAATCAACTGGCTGACCAGTTACTCCTTGTATCTGGACAATATTTCCGGCTGGTTCACCAAGAATGTGGCAGAAGACTGGATGACCGGACGTCAGGAAATGATGTCTCTGCTTCAGGATGAGGCACAGCTCAACGAGATCGTACAGATGGTAGGTATGGATGCACTTTCTGCTCCGGACCGTCTGAAAATGGAAGCAGCACGTTCCATTCGTGAGGACTTCCTGCATCAGAACTCTTTCCATGAAGTAGATACCTATACTTCCCTGAAGAAACAGCTGCTCATGATGAGACTGGTGCTTGCTTACTATGATAAATCCGTAGAAGCACTGAAAAATGGTGCAGGCGTACAGGGCCTTATTAAGATGCCGGTACGTGAGCAGATTGGACGTTATAAATATACACTGGAAGAAAATCTGGATGCAGAATATCAGAAGATTCTGGATACTCTGGATGCTCAGATTGCAGATGTGTGCGGAAAGGAGGACTTCTAAATGCCTAAGGAATACAGAACAATACAGGAAGTAGCCGGACCGCTGATGCTGGTACAGGGCGTTGAAGGAGTTACGTATGACGAGCTCGGTGAGATCGAGCTTGCAAACGGAGAAACCCGCCGTTGTAAGGTACTCGAGGTAAACGGAACCGATGCTATGGTACAGCTTTTCGAGAGCTCTACCGGTATCAACCTTTCCAACAGTAAGGTACGTTTCCTTGGAAGAAGTATGGAGCTGGGCGCTTCTGAAGACATGCTGGGCCGTGTCTTTGACGGTATGGGGCGTCCTATTGATGGTGGTCCTGAAATTCTTCCGGACAAGAGACTGGATATCAATGGTCTTCCTATGAACCCGGCAGCAAGAAGCTACCCGAACGAGTTCATTCAGACCGGTGTTTCCGCAATCGACGGACTGAACACACTGGTTCGTGGACAGAAGCTTCCGATCTTCTCTGCTTCCGGTCTTCCGCATGCACAGCTTGCAGCACAGATCGCAAGACAGGCAAAGGTAAGAGGTAAGGATGAAAAGTTCGCAGTAGTATTCGCAGCCATGGGTATTACCTTCGAGGAGTCCAACTTCTTCGTAGAGAGTTTCCGTGAGACCGGATCTCTGGACAGAACGGTTCTGTTCATCAACCTGGCAAATGACCCGGCAGTAGAGCGTATCGCAACCCCGCGTATGGCGCTGACTGCAGCTGAATATCTGGCATTTGAAAAAGACATGCACGTACTGGTTATCCTGACGGATATTACCAACTACGCAGATGCACTCCGTGAGATTTCCGCAGCCCGTAAAGAGGTTCCGGGACGTCGTGGTTATCCGGGTTACATGTATACGGACCTGGCTCAGATGTATGAGAGAGCAGGACGTCAGAAGGGTAAAGAAGGTTCCATCACCATGATCCCGATTCTGACCATGCCCGAGGATGATAAGACGCACCCGATCCCTGACCTGACCGGTTACATTACCGAGGGGCAGATTATCTTAAGCCGTGAGCTTTACAGAAAAGGTATCAACCCGCCCATCGACGTACTGCCGTCCCTGTCCCGTCTGAAAGATAAAGGTATCGGCGAGGGCAAGACCCGTGCAGACCATTCCAACACGCTGAACCAGCTGTTCGCAGCTTATGCGCGTGGTAAAGATGCAAAAGAGCTGATGACCATTCTTGGTGAGGCTGCTCTTTCTGATATCGACCTGATCTATGCAAAATTTGCAGATGAGTTTGAAAAAGAATACGTATCTCAGGGATTCCAGGCAGACAGAGATATCGAAGATACTCTGAACATCGGATGGAAATTACTTTCTATCCTGCCGAGAAGCGAGCTGAAACGTATCGACGACAAGTTCCTAGATCAGTACTACGGAAAGTAGGAGGTGACTGCACGTGGCATCTACACAGGTGAACCCGACCCGAATGGAGCTGACCCGCCAGAAGAAAAAACTGGTGACAGCGACCAAGGGGCACAAGCTTCTGAAAGACAAACGTGATGAACTGATGCGTCAGTTCCTGGATCTGGTACGGGAAAACATGGCACTCCGTCAGAAGGTGGAGGCAGGTATCCAGGCCGCCAACAAAAACTTCGTCATTGCCAAAGCAGGCATGTCAGAGGAGACTCTTCATACCGCATTGATGGCACCGAAGCAGGAGGTATATCTGGAGACATCCAGCAAGAACGTCATGAGTGTGGACATTCCGGTATTCGAGTATAAGACGAGAACCGCCGATGAGAATGATATCTACTCCTACGGTTTTGCATTTACTTCCGGAGATCTGGATGATGCAGTAAAATCCCTGGCAGACATTCTGCCGGATATGCTGAAGCTGGCCGAGACCGAGAAGGCATGCCAGCTGATGGCGTCAGAGATCGAGAAAACCAGACGTCGTGTAAACGCGCTGGAGCATGTCATTATTCCGCAGGCACAGGAGAATATCAAGTATATTACCATGAAGCTTGACGAGAATGAGAGATCGACTCAGATCCGTCTGATGAAGGTCAAAGACATGATGCTTGAAGAGGCACATCATTATAAAGAAAAAAAGACCGGCTATCATGTCGAGGTTGAGACAGAGTAAAGGTGAGAAAAGGCGTCCCCGGGAGGGGGCGTCTTTTTGGTTGACAATTCAATTCACCTATTTCATAATGCACTTAGAAAAATGTTGAATGGAGAAATTATAGAATGAACAGAGAACGTCTGATAAAGAATATGACCGATCAGGTAAAGGAAGCGCAGCTGAAGCTTGGTTATGCGCCGGAGACGGTACGGCTTTACTATCCGGTAGCGTCCTTGAATGAGATTCTGGGAACTGCTGCTCAGAATGCTCAGGAAATGCTTGGCCTGCTCAACGGAGAATTTGAGGAAAAAACAGATCTTGGAGAACTGAAATTCAGCAGTCATGCAGAGCGTATCGAGATCAGCATTCCACCGGAAGGTGCAAAGTGGGTACATGAGCATGTGGAGACTCCGGCTTTCTTAAAAGAGCTCATTGAACTGTTCCAGACAAAACATGCCTGCACACTGGAAGAGATCTGTGAGATCTTCAAAAAATATGATCCAAAGTACATCTGCGAGAAGATGCCGGAGGGATCTGACTTTGATTATGCCATTCATTTCCACAATGCAGAACATGATGAGTATTACTATTGCATTCATATGGAAATGGGACATACGATTTATCATCGCTTTACAAAAGCGGATTATCTGGCTCTTTTATAAAAAACGTAATTATTCAGAGCCCCCATTCGCAAAACGCTGCTTCGCAGCTTTATTTTTGCTCATGTATGGCTTCTCGCCATATGCATGCTTCGAAATATGTGCCATCATGCAAGCATGCGTCACATATTCACGAGCATGTGCATGGCTCTGAATAATTACAAAAATTTAAATTTTAATATTGTACGGATTGCAATTTCTATATTGGTAGGCTATAATATCCTAGATATAGTACGAATAAGAATAGCTCATTCGGAGCAATATAAATATAGAAGACAGTTTAGTGTTCGAGGTGCAATCGTGGAACAGTATATTATAAAAGGCGGAAATACCTTAAGCGGTGAGGTTGAGATTGGCGGTGCAAAGAATGCAGCGCTTGCGATTCTGGCCGCTGCAAATATGACAGATGAAACCGTTCGGATTGAGAATCTTCCGGACGTCAGAGATATTAATGCCCTGCTGGAGGCAATGCAGGACATCGGTGCGCGTGTAGACCGGCTGGATCGTCATACGGTGACGGTCAACGGTTCCTGCGTGGAGAACTGTATTGTTGAAAACGAGAATATGAAAAAAATCCGTGCGTCCTATTATCTTCTTGGCGCACTCTTAGGAAAATACAAGAGAGCGGAGGTTCCGCTTCCGGGCGGCTGCAACATTGGAAGCCGTCCTATTGACCAGCATCTGAAAGGCTTTAAAGCCATGGGTGCAACAACCCGAATTGAACATGGATTTATTATTGCAGAGGCAGAAGAACTCCATGGCGCACATATTTTCCTTGATATGGTCAGTGTGGGCGCTACGATTAATATTATGATGGCTGCTTCCATGGCTGAAGGAAATACCATCATTGAGAATGCTGCAAAGGAGCCTCATGTGGTAGATGTGGCTAACTTTCTGAACAGTATGGGAGCCAGAATCAAAGGCGCAGGTACGGATGTGATCCGTATTACTGGTGTCAGCACGCTCCACAAGACCGAATATTCCATTATTCCGGACCAGATCGAAGCAGGTACCTTTATGTTTGCTGCAGCTGTTACAGGCGGCAATGTGGTCCTTCAGAACGTGATTCCAAAACATCTGGAAGCAACCACCGCGAAACTTCTGGAGATGGGATGCCAGGTGTGCGAATACGATGATGCAGTGCGTGTCATTGCACCCCAGAGACTGCAGGGAACCCACGTAAAGACCATGCCTTATCCGGGCTTCCCGACAGATATGCAGCCGCAGATTTCCGTATCTCTGGCGCTTGCGGAAGGAACCAGTATTGTAACAGAGAGTATTTTTGAAAACCGTTTCCGTTACGTGGATGAGCTGTCCCGTATGGGTGCTTCTGTGAAAGTAGAAGGAAATGTGGCAGTCATCAGCGGTGTGGAGAAATTCACCGGGGCAAGAGTCAATGCACCGGATCTTCGTGCGGGTGCTGCCCTCGTCATTGCAGGACTGGCAGCAGAAGGTATTACCATTGTGGATGACATTTATTATATCGAACGAGGATATGAGAACCTGGATGAGAAGCTTCGGAAGCTGGGCGCGCAGATTGAAAAGGTGGCCAGTGAGAAGGAAATCCAGAAATTCAAGCTGAGGATCGGGTGATTACATCCACAGCAAAAAAATAAATAAAATAAGAAAATAACCATAAAAAATTCTGACATTTACAGAAAATAAAAAAGAATATCTGCACTTTCTGAAAAAGGTTGCATTTTGAGAAAAAACCGCATATAATTCACCACATCAAAAGAACTGCAGTACAGAGAGCAGAAACGATGAGGTTTCATCCGATATCCATGGGATACGGCTGAAGCCTCTTTTTTTATCCTTCTGCAAGGGTACGGCGGGGATAATTGAGAGGAGGAAATACTATGAAAAGAAAACTGGTAGGTATTTTATTGTGCTCGGCAATGCTGGCGTCCATGGTCAGCGGATGCGGGGCTTCCGGAAGTGATACGGCAGCAGATACAACAGACAGCTCCGCATCAGAGTCAACGGAAGGAACTGCTGCAGCAGCATCCGGAGAAGAAGACAATGTGATCCGTATCGGAGCCGTATGTGCCATGACCGGTGGTTCTGCCATCTACGGTGAAGGTGCACAGAACGCCATTGACATGGCGGTAGAAGAGATCAACAGTGCCGGTGGTGATTACACCGTAGAGATCGTGAACGGCGGAAAGGTAGCAGATGATGCGAAGGATTCCAAACAGGCTGTCAATGCCTACAACAGCGTTATGGCAGATAATCCGGAAGCAGTTGTAGGTTCATTCTTCTCATCCACGACCCTGCCCATGGCAGAGCTGGCAAATGAAGATGGAATGCTTCTTCTGGCAACAGGCGCTACCAATAAGGATGTTACCTTAGTAGGGTCGACAATCTTCCGTGACTGCTTCATCGATCCTTATCAGGGCAAGATGGCAGCACTGTTTGCAGCAGATCAGGGTGCAACCAAAGCAGCAATTATCTATGCGAAAGATGATGATTATTCCAACGGCCTGAAGGATGCATTTGTAGAAAATGCAGAGGCAAACGGAATTGAAGTAGTATATACCGGTGAGTGTACAACGACAGATACCGATTTCACTGCTCAGGTATCTCAGGCAGTGGCATCCGGAGCAGATTATCTCTTCTATCCGTGCTTCCTTGACACGGTACCGCTGCTGGTACAGCAGGCAAGAGATGCCGGATTTGAAGGCATCATCATGGGAGGTGACGGCTGGGACGGTTCCGATACAAGCGGACTGGAAAGCTACTTTGACAACTGCTACTTTACCAATCATTACTCCTCTGAGGATACTGCAGAAGCTGTTCAGAATTTTGTAACGAAGTACACAGAAAAATATGGAACAGAAAGCCTGAATGCATGTGCATCCCTGTACTATGATGCAATCTACATGCTGGTTGAAGCAGCTGAGAACGGTGGAGGAAGCGATACCGCATCCCTGGTATCAGGAATGACAGGAATGACGTTTACCGGTGTAGGCGGAACCTTTACTCTGGATGAGAATGGAGACCCGGAGAAGAGCGTAGCAATTAATACTTATGAGGATGGTCAGGTGAAATGGTTTAAGACCCTGTCTCCGGAAGGAAAATAATAATTCTGAGGACAGCTTCAGATGTATCATCTGAAGCTGTTCTGTTTTAAGAGAGAGGGTGTCTGAAAAATGTCATTGTTTATACAGAGTATTATCAACGGGTTGAATCAGGGTGCGATCTATGCATTGATAGCCCTTGGATATACGATGGTCTATGGAATCATCCGAATGATCAATTTTGCTCACGGTGATTTTATTATGGTAGGAGCGTATACCTTGTTCTATACCATCCCACTGATGATTGCACACGGTATGCCGGCGTGGCTGGCTGTTCTGGTGGCTGTGGTGATCTGTGTATGTGTAGGTGTGGCAGTAGAGATTATCGCCTACCGTCCGGTGCGCGGAGCCGGTTCCATGTCCGCTCTGATTACGGCACTTGCCATGAGTGTATTTCTGGAGAATCTTGCGATGGTATTATTCGGGGCGAATCCGAAGTCCGTACCGGCCATCTTTGATCTTCCGTCCGTGGAATTCCTGGGGGCAAAATTACAGTGTAAGTATCTGCTCACCATTGGAATCGGACTGCTCATGATGCTCCTGCTTCAGTTTTTTGTTAAGAAGACAAGACTTGGAAAAGCCATGCGTGCGGTTCCGCAGGATAAAGAAGCATCTACATTGATGGGAATTAACGTAAATAAGATTATTACCATTACCTTTGCAATTGGTTCCGGTCTGGCTGCAGTGGCAGCTCTTATGTACTGCTCCACTTATCCCAGATGTACAACAGACATGGGATCCATCATGGGTATCAAAGCATTTATCGCAGCTGTCCTTGGAGGAATCGGAATTATTCCGGGAGCTATGCTGGGAGGCATTATTGTAGGTCTGGTGGAAATCTTCGTCAAGGTATATATTGCTCCCGGATGGTATGAAGCGATTACTTACAGTCTGCTTATTATCGTACTTCTGGTAAAACCATCCGGTATCCTCGGCAAAAATACCGGTGAGAAAGTGTAGGTGAGCAAATGAGCATTCCAAGAGAGAAAAAAATATCATATCTGATTAATTTCATTGCTCTGCTTATCCTGTTTGGTATTCTGAGCATGCTCTTCCGGTCCGGCATTCTGGGGTCACGTAATGCCTATGTTCAGGGAATCTGTACGACGGCCTGCTATACGATCGTACTGGTTTCTTCACTGAACCTGCTGACCGGTTTTATGGGAGAGTTTTCCCTGGGTCATGCGGGCTTTATGTCCGTCGGTGCTTATGCATCGGCCATCGCCAGCAATTATCTGGTGAATCTGGGGCTTCCGAGGCTGGGACTTTTCCTGATTGTATTGATCATCGGAGGACTGGCAGCGGCAGTGACAGGTGTCATCGTAGGTATTCCGGCACTGAGGCTTCGGGGCGATTATCTGGCCATTGTGACGGTTGCCTTTGCAGAAATCATCCGCGTAGCCTTCTGTAACTTCCAGATCACCGGAGGTGGTCGTACCCTGAACGGTATCACGAAGCTTTCCAGCTTCTACTGGTGCTTCTGGGTGACCGCAGCCTGTGTGACCGTCATGTACATGTATGTGCGTTCCCGGTTCGGAAGAACGGTAATTGCGATTCGTGAAGATTATATTGCTGCAGCTGCAAGCGGTATCAATGTTACCTTTTATAAAGTGCTTACCTTTACCATCTCCGCATTCTTTGCAGGCATCGGCGGGGCAATGTATGCACATTATATGACTGCCATGATTCCGACCAACTTCAACTTCGCATATTCTGCAGAGATGCTGACGGAGGTTATCATCGGAGGAACCGGCTCCCTTACCGGATCTGTGATTGGTGCCGCTTTCCTGTCTTCTCTGCCGGAGCTGATGCGTCAGTTTGCAAATTACAGGATGCTGGCATATTCCGTTGTGCTGGTTCTGGTTATGATTTTCCGTCCGGGCGGAATCTTCGGAACCTGGGAGTTCTCTCTTACAGCACTGTTGAAGAGACTGGTGAGAGGAGGCAAAGCAGATGAGTGAAAATAAAGGACTTCCGGTATTGGAAGCAAAACATCTTGGTATACAGTTCGGAGGACTGAAGGCCGTGGATGATTTTAATCTGACCATCGGAAAAAGTGAACTGATTGGTCTGATCGGACCCAATGGTGCGGGCAAAACCACCGTATTCAATCTGCTGACAGGTGTATATCAGCCCACCTCCGGTGCATATTTTCTCTGTGGCGAGAAAATGAACGGAAAGAAGACACATCAGGTGGTGGAAGCCGGCATTGCCAGAACATTCCAGAACATCCGCCTCTTTAAGAAGATGACGGTCATAGAGAACGTTAAAGCAGCCATGAACATGCATATGCATTACTCTCTGCTGTCAGCTGTGTTCCGGACAGGAAAATACTGGAAGGAAGAGGCGGAGATTACAGAAAAGGCCATGGAGCTTCTGAAGGTAGTACATCTGGAAGACAAGGCAGACAGCCTGGCAGAAAACCTGCCCTATGGCCAGCAGAGACGACTGGAGATCGCCAGAGCACTGGCCACCGGAATGAAGCTTCTGCTTCTGGATGAACCGGCAGCCGGTATGAATCCTACAGAGACGGCGGAGCTTCTGAATATCATCAATGTGATCCGGGATAAATTCCATATCTCTGTTCTGCTCATTGAGCATGACATGAGTCTGGTAATGAAAATCTGTGAGCGTATCCAGGTAATTGATTATGGAGTAACCATCGCCAGTGGTACACCGGAGGAGATTGCGAACAATCCAAGAGTAATTGAAGCCTATCTTGGAAAAGAGGAAGAAGAGGAGGGAGCCGTATGCTGACAGTAAAAGACCTGAATGTATCATATGGTGCCATCCATGCCATTCACGATGCGAACCTGGAAGTACGTGACGGTGAGATTGTATCACTGATCGGTGCGAATGGAGCCGGCAAGACCACCATTCTGCATACGATTACCGGGCTGAAGAAGGCGACTTCCGGAACGGTGGAATATAATGGAAAGAACCTGCTTCAGACCGAACCGAGTACGATCATTACAACGGGTGTAGCCCATGTGCCGGAAGGCCGTCATATTTTTCCGACCATGACAGTGTTGGAGAATCTGGAGATGGGTGCGTATATCCGTAATGATAAGGAAGGAATCCAGGAGAGCATCGAGGAAGCGTTCCAGCGTTTCCCGCGGCTGAGAGAGAGAAGCCGCCAGCTGGCAGGTACCCTTTCCGGAGGCGAGCAGCAGATGCTGGCCGTCGGACGGGCATTGATGAGCAAGCCGTCGATCCTGCTGATGGATGAACCGTCCATGGGTCTGTCACCTCTTCTGGTAAAAGAGATCTTCAGTATCATCAAGGAGGTTCACAGTCAGGGGATGACGGTGCTTCTGGTTGAGCAGAATGCGAAGATGGCGCTGGCAATTTCCAACAGAGCCTATGTTCTGGAGACGGGACACATCACCATTCACGGAGATGCACAGGAGCTGATGAACGATCCGAGAGTCAAGAAAGCATATCTGGGACAGTAAAGGGGGAGAAATCATGAGTGCAAGTGACCATTTTGCAATATGCATCACACGAACCTGCGGAAGCGGCGGAACCACCATCGCGAAGATGCTGGCAGATGCTTATGGAATTGATCTGTATGACAGAAAGCTGTTGAGGCTGGCATCGGAGGACAGCGGTATCAATGAAAAACTGTTCGCAGGCGCAGATGAAGATGTGAAGAATTCACTGCTTTATAAAGTATCCAGAAAAATATATAATGGGGAATTGATTCCTCCGGAGAGCGGAAACTTTGTATCCGATCAGAACCTGTTCAACTATCAGGCAAAGGTTCTAAAGGAGCTGGCTGAGAGAGAATCCTACGTGGTTGTGGGACGCTGCGCTGATTATATTCTCCGTAAAAATCCCAATGCCATCTCAGTGTTCCTGTATGCATCAAAGGAAGAATGTCTCCGCCATGAGATGGAGTACAACGATATTCCGCAGAATAAGGCCAGAAAAGAGATTTTGAAGATGGATCGTTACCGGCGTGATTACTATCGTTATCATACTGGCAAAAAATGGAAAAATCCGGAAAACTATGACCTATGCCTGAATACGGAAAAGCTGGGCTATGAAGGAACAAAAGACCTGATTATGGAGTACGTGAAAAAAAGAACCGGGATGTAATCCCGGCAGGTATCTTATGGATGGCCGTCAACTATTTATAATAGTTGACGGCTGTATCAGCAAAATGACAAAAGAATTATTCTACGTGATGTTTCTCTGCGTATCCGGTCAGCATCAGAGTCAGGGCTCCGTCTCCGGTGACGTTGCAGGCAGTTCCGAAGCTGTCCTGCAGAGCGAAGATGGTGAGCATCAGAGCGGTACCCGTATCATTGAAGAGCAGGATACCGGTGATCAGTCCCAGGGAGGCCATAACAGTTCCGCCCGGTACGCCGGGAGCGCCAATGGCGAAGATGCCAAGGAGCAGACAGAAGAGTACCATGGTTCCAACAGCAGGGATCGATCCATAAAGGATCTGGGATACCGTCATAACGAAGAAAACCTCTGTCAGGACAGATCCGCACAGATGAATATTTGCAAACAGCGGAACGCCGAAGTTTACCATATCCTTCCGGAGCACGGAGGATTTTCCGGCGCAGCGCAGGGCAACGGCCAGAGTGGCTGCGGAAGACATGGTTCCCACTGCCGTTATGTAGGCCGGGCCGTAGTGCTTCACCACTTCCATCGGATTCTTCCCGGAATAGGCACCGGCCAGTGCATAGAGCAGTGTCATCCAGATGAAATGGCCGACCATAACGATGATGATGACCTTCAGGAAGACCGGAAGCTGTCTCGTGATGGTGCCTTCATAGGAGAGACTGCAGAAGGTACAGGCGATGAAGACCGGAAGAATCGGGATAATAACGCGGGTCACGATCTCCAGCACGATCTTCTGGAATTCCTCCAGCAGCTCAGCAGTTCTTGCAGCATTCGTCCAGGTAACGGCAAGCCCCAGAAGAACAGAAAGCACCAGAGCACTCATAACGCTCATGATCTGGGGAATCTCCAGGTTGAAGACTACTTCCGGCAGCTCCTTTAAACCGTCTACGGAAGAGACGATGGACAGATGCGGAATCAGCGTATAGCCTGCCGCCATACTGAACAGTGCAGCACCGATGGAGGAGGCATATGCCAGAATCAGTGCAACTGTCAGCATCCGGGAAGCACTTTTTCCGAGCCGGGTGATGGACGGTGCAATAAAGCCTATGACGATCAGCGGTACGCAGAAGGTGATGACCTGCCCCAGCAGATGCTTGGCGGTGACAACGAGGTTCATAAAGGATTCGTTAGAGATGAGTCCGACCACGATACCGATGATTACCCCTGCTAATAACCGGAACGGCAGACTGTGTGTTAATTTTTTCATGAAGTTTTCTCTCCCTCTTTTTTTCTTCCTATAGTATAGTCGATTTGCAGAAAGAACACAATAAATATTAGTAACTGTTCAGAACCAACCTCCAAAATGCTCCGCATTTCGTCGGTGTGGCGTATCCGCCAAATAAAATTTCAAAATCAGCCTTAGAAATGCAAGCATTTCACGTCTGATTTATGAAATTTTGCTTGGCTCTGAACAGTTACAAATATTACAAAACCAATAACCTATAATGGAGATGGGAAATAAAAGTGGCAGACAATGAGCGGAACCGCTTGCACTTTAGTCAAGATCCAGCAGTACTAACACTCGACCGTCGCCAGAGGCTCGTTCTCGTGAAGTACTGGGACTGCGGACGTTCCCTTCACAGGTTGTCACTTCTGCTGTACATCTTCCTGCTGTCTGTATACAAAAAAGCTGCATGTCCAGTGATCAGCCGGAGCATGCAGCCCTGTAAAAATCGTATGGATTTTTATGCGAGGTATTTCTTCAGGTCGTCAACTTTATCTGTTTTCTCCCACGGAAGATCCACGTCGGTACGTCCGAAATGTCCGTAAGCAGCGGTCTGCTTGTAAATCGGGCGGCGGAGATCCAGCATCTTAATGATGCCAGCCGGTCTGAAATCAAAGTTTTCACGGAGAACCTCTACCAGTTTTTCATCAGCAAGTTTTCCGGTGCCGAAGGTATCTACTCTTACAGAAGTCGGTTTTGCGACTCCGATGGCGTAGGAAAGCTGAATTTCACACTTGTCAGCCAGGCCGGCAGCTACGATGTTCTTTGCAGCGTAACGTGCTGCGTAAGCTGCGGAACGGTCTACCTTGGTGCAGTCTTTTCCGGAGAATGCGCCGCCGCCGTGACGGGCGTATCCGCCGTAGGTGTCTACGATGATCTTACGTCCGGTCAGTCCGCTGTCTCCGTGGGGGCCGCCGATAACGAAACGTCCGGTCGGGTTGATGAAGAATTTGGTGTCCGCATCGACCATGTCTGCCGGGAGAATCGGATCGAAGACATACTTCTTAATATCTGCGTGGATCTGCTCCTGGGTAACTTCCTCACCGTGCTGAGTGGAAAGAACAACGGCCTCCAGACGAATCGGTTTGCCGTTTTCATCGTACTCTACGGTAATCTGGGTCTTTCCGTCCGGACGAAGGTACGGTAACGTGCCGTCTTTCCTAACATCCGTCAGTTTCTTTGCGAGTTTGTGGGCAAGGGAGATGGCATAGGGCATCAGCTCAGGGGTCTCATTGGATGCATAACCGAACATCATACCCTGATCGCCTGCACCGATGGCCTCCAGCTGGCTGTCATCCATGAGATGCTCTTTTGCTTCCAGTGCCTTGTCAACACCCATGGCAATATCGGTGGACTGCTCGTCAATGGCAGTAATGACGGCACAGTTGTCAGCGTCAAATCCGAATTTTCCTCTGGTATAGCCAATCTCGCGGATGGTATCGCGGACAATCTTCTGGATATCTACATAAGCTTTGGTGGTGATCTCACCCATTACCAGTACAAGACCGGTGGTAGTACTGGTCTCACATGCGACACGGCTCATGGGATCCTGAGCCATCAGTGCGTCCAGGATGGCATCGGAAATCTGGTCGCAGATTTTGTCCGGATGACCTTCGGTTACGGATTCGGAAGTAAATAAAATCTTTTCTTTTTCCATGAAAATACTCCTTTGAAAATGGGGCAGGAAAAATACTCCTGCTATGGTTTACAGACAATAAAAAAGCCCGCACAAGCGGACCTGATAAAACAATACCAAATCCTCTTATTGTTCGATTACTCGCTCAGGTAAGCACCTTCCTGTACAACAGGGGTTGCCGGGTTTCACAGATCCTATGTATCTCCACCGCTCTGAATAAGAGAAACTTCTCTATGGACTTTTTCACAGATAACTTACGACAGGATCACAAAAAAGTCAAGGGTTTTACAAAAAGTTTATAAATAAAAACGCATAGATATGGTATAATTCAGATAGTGCTGAATTATTACAGACAGATAAAACAGGGGGACAAAAGCATTGAATATAAAGACAAAACTGATTGTCACGTTCGGTATTGTAATAGCTGTTCCGTTATTTTTGATCTCACTTGTTTTCTTCGGTTTTATGAGTATGCAGCCGGCAGAAGTGGCTACGCCCCAGACCAGAGAGTTCCTGGGAGAGATGCTTGTGTCGGTCATTTTGATTATGGCCATGACCTGCAGTTTCCTGATGGCATGGATTTACCGCAGTATTCTGACACCTATTGAAACGCTGAAGAAAGCGACGAGAAATATCCGTGATGGCAATCTGGATTTTGAAGTAGAGATTGGAGATAATGATGAAATCGGTGAATTGTGTGCGGATTTTGAGGAAATGAGAATCCGGCTGAAAGAATCCACCGAGGAAAAAGTGGTCTTTGACAGTCAGAACAAAGAGCTGATCAGCAATATTTCCCATGATCTGAAGACCCCGATTACGGCGGTAAAAGGCTATGTGGAAGGACTGTTGGACGGGGTGGCAGATACACCGGAGAAGCAGGAAAAATATCTGCGGACCATTTATAACAAAGCCAACGATATGGATCGGCTCATTAATGAGCTGACCTTTTATTCCAAGATTGACACGAACCGGATTCCTTATACATTTAATAAGATTAATGTGAAGGAATACTTTGACGACTGCTTTGAGGACATCGGCATGGAGATGAGCCAGCAGCAGGTTGCCTTAAGTTATGATAATAGGGTAGCGTCGGATGTGATGGTCATTGCAGATGCAGAGCAGATTAAGCGTGTGATCAATAATATTGTGGGAAATTCCGTAAAATATATGGATAAGCAGGAAAAAACCATTGCGATCCGTGTGATGGATGTGGGTGATTTTGTACAGGTAGAGATTGAGGACAATGGCCGTGGAATTGCGGCGAAGGATCTTCCCTATATCTTTGACCGTTTCTACCGCACGGATACCTCCAGGAATTCATCCAAAGGAGGAAGCGGCATCGGTCTGTCCATTGTCCATAAGATTATGGAGGATCATGGCGGAAAGGTATGGGCCACCAGCAGGGAAGGCGAAGGAACGACTATGTATTTCGTTCTTAGAAAATATCAGGAGGTACCGGCTAATGAGTAAGATTTTGATTATTGAAGATGAGGAAGCCATTGCAGATCTGGAGAAGGATTATCTGGAGCTGAGCGGCTTTGAAGTAGAGATTGAAGACAGGGGAGATACCGGCCTTACCAGGGCATTATCGGAAGAATTTGATTTGATTATCCTGGATCTGATGCTTCCCGGAGTAGATGGATTTGAGATCTGCCGGAGTATCCGGGAAGAGAAAAATATTCCCGTGATTATGGTATCGGCAAAGAAGGATGATATCGATAAGATCCGGGGTCTTGGTCTTGGGGCAGATGATTACATGACCAAGCCCTTCAGTCCCAGCGAGCTGGTAGCCCGCGTAAAGGCGCATCTGGCCAGATATGAACGTCTGGTGGGAAGCGGCATTCAGGAAAATGAGATCATAGAGATCCGCGGCATTAAGATTGATAAGACCGCCAGAAGAGTCTGGGTTAATGGGGAGGAGAAGCAGTTTACCTCCAAGGAATTTGATCTTCTGACTTTTCTGGCGCAGAATCCCAATCATGTATTTACGAAGGAGGAACTCTTCAGTAAGATCTGGGATATGGAATCTATCGGAGATATTGCAACGGTAACGGTGCATATTAAGAAGATTCGTGAGAAGATCGAATTTAACACGGCGAAGCCCCAGTATATTGAGACTATCTGGGGCGTAGGATATCGATTCAAGGTATAAGACAACAAAAAGCCCCGGATTTTCAAGGAAAATCCGGGGCTTCTGCAAGCATTTTATTTTTTGAATAATCTTTTGAAGAATCCCTTCTTCGGTTCCGGCTTCTCGATACCGCCGCGTGCGCTCTTGATAGCGGTGATATAAATACCACTTACTACAACTTTTACTTCACGCTTTACCGGGAGAAGATCGTAGATGTTAGCGTCTGCAACAAGTGTCATGATCTTCGGTCCGACTTTGGCTTTTACGATAGGCATCTTGGATCTGCGTAAATACCAGGGCGTCTGGTCAATGACCATCTGGGGCAGACCGGATTTTTTCACGGGGAGCTTCTTCTTGTCAATGATCAGCATACTGACCGTCTGTGCTATAGCGTCCAGCTGTGCCTGATTCTCTGCCTGCCGTTTTTCAAGCCGACGGCCAAAGAAATAAAGAACAACCAGAGCGATAATCAATATGATAAGAATGACTAATAAAATCTTCCACATTCTGTCTTCTGTGCCTCCTGCAACAATTTCTCGTACCATTGTAGCATCCTTTCCTTAAAAAAGCAAGGAAAGAAAGGACGCATCATAAGGTCACAGCCTGAGAAATCATCTCACTGAAGGAGGGGTGGGGACGGATGACGGAAGCCATCTCTTCCATGGTCAGTCTGTTCGCAATGGCTACGGAAAATTCACTGATCATATCGGTGGCACGGGCGCAGAGAAGCTGCGCACCGATGATGATGTGGCTTTCTTCCAGATATACAACCTTCATAAATCCACGTTCCTGAAGGGACAATACGGATTTTCCATTAGCAGAGCTCAGGATTTTGTGACTTTTCGCCACCATGCCCTGTTCCCTGGCCTGCTCAAGGGTCAGTCCCACAGAAGCAATCTCCGGTGAGGAATAGATGCAGGACGGGATCAGGGACAGGATAGGAGAGGTTTGGTGGGAGGCATCAGCGATCTTGTGAACTGCACATAGTCCCTGGGCGGTGGCTGCATGGGCCAGCTGCATTTTCCCGTTCACATCACCGATGGCATAGATTCCCGGAATACTGGTCTGAAAATCCTCATCTGTCAGAATACGTCCCCGTTCCATGTCAGGTACCGGACCATCCGCAAACAACCCTTCCGTATAAGGTTTTCTCCCGGTGGCGATCAGGACGGCCTGGGCGCTGCAGGTGCAAAGGGTCTCCTTCTCTTTATAGGTGCATAAGATACCGTCTGATGTGGATTCCAGGGATTGAACCAGGGCACCGGTGTGGATATCTGCCCCCTTTTTCTTAAGGGAAAGCTTCAGGCTTTGCCCCAGCTCCTTATCCAGATTGGCAATCAAGGAAGGCAGCGCTTCCAGAATGGTAACCTTGCTTCCGAGTGCCTGCCATATTCCGGCGAATTCTACACCAATGACGCCTCCGCCGATAATGAGGAGAGATGAGAATGGTTCCCCTTCCCATGAAAGCAGTTCGTCACTGGTCATGACTCCGGGCAGATCATGTCCGGGGATAGGCGGAATGGAAGGGACGCTGCCGGAAGCCAGAAGTACCTTGCGGGTCTCCAGAATGACAGGCTCCCTGTCTTCTGAGGTGACCCGGACGCGCTTGATGTCGTCGACAGAGATGACGGTTCCCGTCCCCTGATAGACAGTGACCTTTGCCGCCTTCAGAAGAGCTGCAATTCCTTTTTGAAGAGTTGTGACCGTCGCTTTTTTATGAGCCTGGACAGCGGACATATCTGCCTTTACCTGTTCGGCTGTGATTCCGAAGGCGGATGCGTTGGCAGTCTGCTCGTAGAGCTCGGCTGAATGAAGCAGTGTCTTCGTGGGAATGCATCCCCGGTTCAGACAGGTTCCTCCCAGAGAATCCTTTTCAATCAATGCGGTACGAAGCCCCAGCTTTGCGGCCTCCAGGGCTGCCTCATATCCGCCGGGGCCGGCACCGATGACGGTCAGGTCATATATGGTTGTAGTTATTTCAGTCATGGACGTTTCATCTCCTTTTCATCAGATCTGCGACTGTACCATCCAGTACAGGTCATTGCGGACATTTTCCGGCACCAGATGCTGCTCCAGGGTGAGCTCCAAAGCCTCACACAGGGATGAAACACTATAAGCAAGTCCCCGGAACTCCCTTCCGATATCTGAGAACCAGTCTGCCTCCATAGAATCGGAGGAAAGCAATGCTTCTGTAATGATCCCTTCATTTACGTGAAGGTCAAGACTTACCTCACCCCAGGAAAACCGTTCCTCCAGCCGGTTGGTAAAGGGGATTTTCTGACCGTATTTCCACCGATCGGAGGCGAAACGCGCTCTTCCCTGTTCAATGGCTTCAGGATCCAGCCGTTCCTGACACAGCGTCCTGGCCGGAAGTCCGTAGACCCTGGAAAATGCGTGAAACATGGACTGCTTCAAAGTATCTACCGTGATATCCGGATTCAGGGACGACAGGTTTACGACTCTGGAACGGACGGAATCCACTCCCTTGGACTGAAGCTTGGCCTTGGAAGGATTCAGAAAGCGTGACATGGAAGCAGTATCCACGTTTATGAGCAAGGTTCCGTGATGATAATAAGCTTCTCCGGAATCGAAGAATGCATTTCCGGAAAATTTCTGACCGTTGATGGCAACATCATTCCGCCCGGTTTTCTCTGCCTTCAGCCCGAAGGAAGCCACAGCTTCGATAATTACCTGCAGCTGACGGCCAAGATCCATCTCGGCCTTAGGCATGCAGAAGGTGAAGTTCAGATTTCCCAGATCATGGTAGACGGCACCGCCTCCTGACAGGCGGCGGACCAGATGTCCGCCGTCAGCTTCCAGTTCAGATACACGGCATTCCTTCCAGCAGTTCTGGTTCCGTCCGATCACGACGGTATGGGCATTCTGCCACAGATACAGAATACATTCTCCGGGATTTGCATGAAAGGTCAGATATTCTTCTATTGCAAGATTTTCATAAGGATCGGTCGTAGTACTTTCATAGATGGTCAGCGTATGTATCATGAAAAATCCTCCTGTCAGTTAAGAGTGTCTTTAAATATAACGAACCACCGGCTTCCGTGCGGCACCGACCTCGTCCAGTCTGCGTACCGGTGTTTCATAAGGATATTCGTGCATTTTCCCGGGATGGGCATGAGCCGCGTCAAGCACGTCCAGGAAAATCCGGACTGCTTCATCCAGAGTTTCCCTGCTCTCGGTCTCCGTAGGCTCAATCATCAGTGCTTCATGCACAATCAGCGGGAAATACATGGTGGGCGGATGGATACCGTGATCCAGCAGCGCTTTTGCAATATCCAGGGCAGAGACATTCCGCTCGTGTTTTTCCTTCTCCAGTGTCATGACGAACTCATGCATACAGGTATGGTCATAGGCCATCTGATAGTGTCCGGAGAGCTTGTGCATCATATAGTTGGCGTTGAGGACTGCCGTGGTGGATGCCTCCGGGATCCCCTCTTTTCCAAGGGTCAGGATGTAGCAAAGGGCACGTACAACTACCAGGAAGTTAGATGAAAAGCTACGGACATTACCGATGCTGTGAGCAGCAGTCTCTTCTGTAAAATGACCATCGTCATCAGTTCCAACACGGAGTCCCGGGAGAAATTCTGCCAGGAAGTCCTTGCAGGCCACCGGTCCGCTTCCCGGTCCGCCGCCGCCGTGAGGTGTGGAAAAGGTTTTGTGAAGATTCAGATGCATCACATCGAATCCCATATCACCCGGACGCGCGATTCCCATTACAGCATTCAGGTTGGCGCCGTCGTAATAGCATAAGCCGCCTGCTTCATGCACAATCTGTGTGATCTGCGCAATATTCGGGTCAAAGAGGCCGACGGTATTGGGATTGGTGAGCATCAGACCTGCCGTATCATCACCAACTGCAGCCTTTAAAGCATCAAGATCCACACAGCCATGGTCATCAGAAGCAATATTTACCACATCAAAGCCGGCCATGGCAGCACTGGCGGGATTGGTGCCGTGGGCAGAATCCGGGACGATGATTTTCGTCCGCTTCCCGTCACCGCGGCTTTCATGCCATGCTTTAATCAGCAGAAGACCGGTGAATTCACCATGGGCACCGGCAGCCGGCTGAAGGGTACATGCCTGCATTCCGGTGATTTCGCACAGTGCTTTTTCTATAGAAGAAAGTACTTCCAGACAGCCCTGGACATCCTTAGCGTCCTGCAGTGGGTGGATGTCTGTAAATCCGTCGAGACGGGAGATGGCATCGTTGATCTTCGGATTGTATTTCATGGTGCAGGAGCCAAGAGGATAAAACCCATCATTAACGCCATGGGTCTGCCTTGCCAGATCAGTATAGTGACGGCTCAGCTCTGTCTCGGATACCTCCGGCAGATGCAGCTCTTTTTTTCTGAGCGAAGCCTTGAGAGTAACTTCCGGTGTGGTGCAGGGAGGGATGAGGTCACATCCTCTTCCGGGGGCACCCATTTCAAATATCAGTTTCATGCAAGCACCTCCTTTATGACGGAAAGAAGTCCATCGATCTCTGAACGGGTATTCATCTCGGTGGTGCACCAGAGCATTTCCCTGTCACCGGTTACCAGACCGGAGAGATAACCGCGGGCAGCCAGCTTCTCAGAGAGAAGGGCGGCATCGCAGGGACAGAGAGTAACGAATTCATGGAAGAACTCTCCGGTATATTTGCCGGTAAAGCCAAGGGATGTAAGCCCCTCCAGCAGATAGTGGGCATTAGCGGTACAGGAGGAAGCAGTCTGTACAAGACCGGATTTTCCCATAGCGGACAGATAAACAGCAGCAGTCATGGCACAGAGGGCTTCATTGGAACAGATGTTGGAGCTGGCCTTTTCCCGGCGGATATGCTGTTCCCTGGCCTGAAGGGTCAGGACATAAGCACGTTTTCCGTCTACATCGGTGGTCTGTCCGACGATTCTTCCAGGCAGCTTTCTCATCATATCCTTGGTGGATGCCATAAATCCAAGATAGGGTCCGCCAAATCCCATGGGAAGGCCCAGAGGCTGTCCTTCACCGACAGCCACGTCTGCCCCGAATTCACCGGGAGTCTCCAGGATTCCCAGGGCGATAGGGTTGCAGCTTGCAATCAGCTTTGCCCCGGAAGCATGTACTGCCCCGGCAATGGCCGCTCCATCCTCGATCAGTCCATGATAGTTCGGTGTCTGGATGACAAGGCAGGCAACGGCAGAAGTGTCCATGGATTTCCAGACATCAAGATCTGTAAGCCCGTCCTTCTCAGGCAGGATGGTCAGCGTATGGCCGGAGCCAAAACAATAGGTACGGATGACTGAGAGAACCTTAGGATCCACGGAAGCACTGACACAGATGGCGGTGCGTTTCCGGTCACAGCACATGGCAGCGGCCTCTGCCGCAGCGGTTGCCCCGTCATAAACGGAAGCATTTGACACGTCCATGCCGGTAAGCTCACAGATCATGGTCTGGTATTCAAAGATGGACTGCAGCAGTCCCTGACTGATTTCCGCCTGATAAGGGGTGTAGGCAGTGATAAATTCTTCCTTGGATGTGACCTGTTCCACAATAGCCGGAATATAGTGATGATAGGAACCGGCTCCCCGGAAAATATGGGAATACCGGGTATTTTTCCCGGCCATTTCCTTCATGACAAGGGATGTTTCCAGTTCGGAAAGTCCTGACGGCAGGTCTAATCCGTCTTTTAAGCGAAGCTCCTCCGGGATATCGGCATACAGCTCGTCAAAAGACTGCATGCCGATCTCTTTCAGCATGGAGAGGCGTTCTTCTCTGGTAGATGGTATATAAGAACCCATGGTAATTACCTCCTGAACAGTGACTCTGATTCTATGACTCGCTTTCTGCCTCACAATGTGCTTCGTAGTCAGCAGCATCAAGGAGCTCTTCTTTGTCTGTGATATCCTTTACCTTGATGAGCCATGCATCGTAAGGTGCGTCGTTGATCTTCTCCGGATGCTCTAAAAGCTCTTCATTCACTTCTGTAACGGTTCCGGATACGGGAGAGAAAATATCGGAGACGGCTTTCACGGATTCTACATCTCCCAGAGCTTCTCCCGCAGTGACGGTGTCATCTACCTCCGGCAGATTAACAAATACCAAGTCGCCCAGTTCACTTTGAGCGAAATCAGTAAGGCCGATGATGGCAATTTCTCCTTCTTTTTTAACCCATTCATGGGATTTGGAATAACGTAACATTTCCGGACAATTCATAATAATTCCTCCTATAATGACTTCTTGGTTTTAGAATAAAATGGAAGGGATACCACTTCCATGGCAACCTTGCGGCCACGGACATCAGCAACAAGGCTGGTTCCGACAGCAGCATATGCCTTGTCTACAAGTGCCATGGCAATGGGATAACCGAGATAGGGTGCATGGGTACCGGAGGTTGTCATGCCAATCTGGGTATCACCGGAGTAGACCGGCATATGCTCTCTTACAATGCCCCGTCCTGTGACTTTGAGTCCCACCCGCGTTTTTGACGGTTCCTTCGCCTCTAACGCTTCCTTGCCGATAAATTCTTCCTTTGAAAACTTCACGCAGAAGCCAAGGCCGGTCTCCAGAGGAGTGACCGTCTCGTCCATTTCATGACCGTACAGCGGCATGCCTGCCTCCAGCCGGAGAGTATCCCGTGCTCCCAGTCCGCAGCAGATCAGTCCTTCTTCCCTGCCTGTCTCCAGCAGCAGCTCCCACATGGCAGCAGCATTTTCCGCAGCAAGGTATAACTCATATCCTGCAGAGCCGGTATATCCGGTCTTGGAAACGATACAGCGCATATCTCCGATCGTCCTGTCGAAGCAGGCACTGTAATACTTCACTGGAAATTCCTCTTCCGGCAGAAGCTTTGCGAGAATCTCATGGGCTTTCGGACCCTGTACGGCGATCTGTGCGACCTTGTCGGAGATATCTGTCAGACTGACTCCGTCCACATCCTGCTCATGGGCTTTCATCCAGGCAAAATCCTTATCCTTATTGGCAGCATTAACTACGATGAAATAATGCTCATCCTTCACCCTGTAGACGATCAGGTCATCTACACATCCACCGTCCTCATAGCACATGAGACTGTAGCGTGCCTGACCGTCATACATGTTGGAGAAATCATTGGTCAGAAGGTGATTTAAAAACTTCAGGGCACCGGAACCCTCGCAGAGAATCTCTCCCATATGAGAGACATCAAAGAGTCCGCAGGCATTCCTTACTGCCATGTGTTCCGCTATGACGCCGTCCGGATATTGCACCGGAAGAAGATATCCGGCAAAGGGAACGATCTTTCCTCCGTGCTTCTTATGAGTTTCATAGAGCGGTGTTGTTTTTTCCATGGGTGCATTCCTCCTTTTCCGACATCGAAAAAAAGCGCAGAACAGATTTTTATCTGTTCTGCGCTCTGTCATCTTAACCTGAAAGATTACCCGATCCTTACATCCTCGGTTGCTTCTTCGGTGCAGCTTCCTTGCTGCTTTCCAGAGAATCGTCCGAAACTGGTCCTTTTGCCTGAGAGTTCTTCAGCCCCTTCGGCGCACCCCGTTGTGTCTCTCCCGGTTTCTTCAATCGATGTCTTAAATTGCATCAATGGTAACATATGGCTTAGGAACCGTCAACTGAAAATATCTGTTTGTTCTGGAAAAAACTGAAAAAATTAGGTAACTGTTCGGTGCCTCATTCACCTCTGAACAGTAACGCTTGACAAGGAAAATGGGCACAGTTACAATGAATTCCGGTAAAACAATAGGAGGAGAACTTGAAACTGATGAAAAAGAAAATGGTGCTTATAATGATGCTGGCAGCAGTTCTGTCCATGACAGGATGCGGAAGCAAGGAACAGACTGATACAGCGGAAACCCAGGAAGAAAGTACGGACTCAGAATCCGCTGTTACCTACGAGGCGGTGCTCTATGAGGATCTGACCAGCAAGCTGGTATCCTTAGGAGAATATAAGGGACTTCATGCGGATAAAACGGTGGCCGAGGTCACAGACGAGGATGTACAGTCGGAAATCGACAGCATCCGTAAGGAAAATGCAGAACTGCAGGATAAGACAGAGCCTGCGGAAACGGGGGATGTAGTAACGATCGACTTTACCGGATACATTGACGGCGAGACCTCAGATAACCTGAAGGGGGAGGATACAGCGGTAGAGATCGGCAGCAGAACCATGCTGGAGGATTTTGAAGATCAGCTGATCGGGGTGACAACAGGAGAGGATACCCGGATCAGCTTCACATTCCCGGAGGATTATAATCAGGAAGTGGCAGGTAAGGACGTACAGTTCGATATTCACGTAGATAATGTGCAGTCTTATGATCTGCCGGAGCTGACGGATGACTATGTAAAGGAAAATACGGACTACGACAGTGTCGAGGATATGCAGACCTCCATCCGGGAAGAACTGGAGCAGACTGCCCAGTCTGACGCGGAGGACAACTGGCAGTATGATCTGATCAAACAGGTAATGGACGGCAGCGAGTTTGAGATCGAGGACGGGGACGTAGAGGCCTATATTGACCAGATGGTGAGCGAATACGACAGCTATGCCGCTGCCTACGGCATGGAGACGGACGAATTCCTGCAAAGCTACATGGGTGTGACCCTGGAGCAGCTCCGGGAGATGTTCCGGGAGACGGCTACCTTCCGTGTGAAGATGACGCTTGCTTTCCATGAGATTGCTGAGCAGGAAGGACTGACGGTCAGCGAAGAAGAATATCAGGAACGACTCTCCTCCCTGGCTGAGCAGTACAACTATGATGACCCGTCCCAGATTGAGCAGGTCTACAGTGCCGAGATGATTAAGGAAGAGATGGTACAGGAAAAAGTCATCAGTCTGATTACGGAGAACGCGCAGTAATTTGTTTCGAAGTTGCAGTTCACAGTTAAGTGTATGAGTGAAAATGACAGACTGTGAGCGGCGATAAAATGCTTCTGCGAAAATATAAGAAATTCCTTGTTGATTTGGAAAAAATGTAGTAATATACGAAGTACAGGCACTTTTGTGCCGGAATAGAATAGGAAAAGAAAGGAAGACAAAACAATGGCATTAGTTACAACCACTGAAATGTTTAAAAAAGCTTATCATGGCGGCTATGCAGTTGGTGCTTTCAACGTAAACAACATGGAGATCGTTCAGGGTATCACTGAGGCAGCTGGAGAGCTGAAGAGCCCGGTTATCCTGCAGGTTTCCAAGGGCGCAAGAGCTTACGCTAACCACACCTACCTTGTAAAACTGGTAGAGGCAGCAGTTATTGAGAATCCGGAGATTCCGATCGCTCTGCATCTGGATCATGGCGATAGCTTCGAGCTTTGCAAATCCTGTATCGATGGCGGATTTACTTCCGTTATGATCGACGCTTCTTCCAAATCTTTCGAGGACAACATCGCAGTAACCAAACAGGTTGTTGAGTATGCACATGCTCACGGCGTAGTTGTAGAGGCTGAGCTTGGTACTCTGGCTGGTATCGAGGATGAGGTAGTTGTAGAGGCTGGTCATGAGAGCTATACCAGACCGGAAGAGGTTGAGGAGTTCGTTGACAGAACCGGATGCGACTCTCTTGCAATCGCAATCGGAACCTCTCACGGCGCATATAAATTCACTCCGGATCAGTGTACCAGAAATGCTGACGGCGTTCTTGTTCCGCCGCCACTGCGTTTCGACGTACTTGAGGAGTGCATGAAGAGACTTCCGGAGTTCCCGATCGTTCTTCATGGATCTTCTTCTGTACCGCAGGAGTTCGTAAAGATGGTTAACCAGTACGGTGGAAACATGCCGGATGCTGTAGGTATTCCGGAAGAGCAGCTGAGAAAAGCAGCTGAGCTCGCTGTCTGCAAGATCAACATCGATTCCGATATCCGTCTTGCTATGACTGGTAACATCAGAAAATACATGGCTGAGCATCCGGATCACTTCGACCCGAGACAGTATCTGAAACCGGC
>CAVFMZ010000035.1:0-25225 GCA_963623675.1 Firmicutes bacterium CAG:176
GTCGAGGGCTTAACCAAGAGGTTTAAGGTGTAAGGTTTTGGAAAGAAAAAGTATTAACTGTATGCGATTTTGAAGGCACATGATGAACGGACTGTCGCTGATGCGGCAGTTTTTTTTATGACTACGTTAAGTAGATAGCAAACACTATGATTACATTAAATGATTATTTGTATTCCGGGGATACGGTACTGAAGATTTTACAGAACTACAGCAGTGATCTGCGGAAAGAAGCCCAAAAACAGAACAATGAGATTGATCTGCTTCACAGTGACTTTCTTCTTCAGATTAAAGAACTGCTGGAGCATAATGACTTCCTGACAGCACAGTCTCAGAAAATGCGGGAATTCTATAAATATATGGCCAAAGAATATCCATTTCTGGCATTTACGTTTAAAGGAAGGATCAAATCCCTGATTCGCGCAGAAGAGAAGTTTAATGGATATATTGTAGAGACCATCTACGACCATTATAAAGAAACGGGAGCTTATCCATCGGTAGAGGAACTGAAAGAGCGGTTGAGCTGTTTCCGGGATCTGATTGCATACCGCATTGTGATCTCTATGCCAAGGTGCCATCTGCGCCATGGGGAAGACCGGGAAAGCCAGGAATTAAAATATCTATATGACATTGCCAATGTACTTCCCAAATTCCTGGAAGATCATGGATTTATTCCGGAGCATGCCAAAGGGGTTAAGGAAAGTTCCAGTCCCCTTCTACAGGAAGACGTGAAGCCGTATTATCGGGATTATGTCTGTGGCCAGAGCCCCAGCGGTTATCAGTCTTTACATATTACCTTTTATGACAACAGTGCACACTGTTATACGGAGGTACAGATCCGGACAAAATCCATGGATGATATTGCAGAAATTGGAGCAGCTAATCATCGTGGTTATGAGAAAGAGCAGGAAAAAGAGCGCGCCAGAAGAAAGCTGATTCCGGTTGGAGAATGCAATTATTTTGATGACGCCTATGAGCGGGGAATGAAGCTGTTAAAATTGCAGTTGGCAGAGTTGGACGTGAATATGTTTTCCGCCATCAACAACAGTCTGGTAAATGATGGCTGCGGCTTATTCCGTGGAAGACTCATTCTTCCTTATGAGCATTTGTCCAGATTTCAGAATGATATTGTTGATTAAGAATAAAATGTATAATGAGCAGAACACGTCAGGTGGTCTGCTCATTTTTGTGTCAGGAAAGTGTAACCGTTACGGTAATAACGATATAACCGGCAACACCATAACTGGCATTTGCGGAGATATTTCCATAGAGGGATAATTGTTCCATGGCAGCTTTGACCGCATCCAGTGTCAAATCGATTTTATTTTCGGCCTCTTCATCAGGAGCGTCAAAGACCAGCTGAAATTCTGTAAGATCAGAGTTCAGGCAGGAGTAGGCCAATTCCTGGACTTCTGAATCCTCGGAAGGAAAGAAATAAGGTTCTGCCAGATAGGGGGCAATGGTAAGCTGCCGGTTGGAGGCAAGATAGCGGTCGTCGGTGCAGGTGTGCCGTTCTTCAGGGGTTTCCGCCCAGTGATTTTCATCCATAACACGGTCAGGAACCAGAAAATAATCATAAACAATATTGGAACCATCAGTGACTACCTGATTGTCCACCAGGGGATCGTCCCAGGTGACATCCATATTATACCAGAGGCCATCTACCTGAACCTGATTCCAGGCATGGGAAATCGCCCCGCTTCCATTGTCTGCGGTACCGGAAATCATCAATTCTTCCAAACCTGCCTGTTCGCAGAGCCAGGAAAAGGCTCTGGCATATCCTTCGCAGACCGCCAGATGGTCAAGCAAAGCACCCTCGGCGGTAAAGACAGAATCAGGAAGGGTATCCGTCTGCAGATTTTCATAATCATAGTCAACAGTAGAAACCAGGTATTGATGAATGGCAAAGACTTTGTCATAATCGGACATCTCTGCAGTGAAAAGCCGGGAAGCAATTTCTTCCATCTGTTTCTCTGATGCAGAATCCGATGTGGGCTGGGGATCTGTTATCTGTTCCAACATCGGATCTTCCGGAGAAGGATTGGACTGCCTTGACAGATATTCCTGCCAGGATAAAGGCATTTGCTGTGTAATGGATTCCGGATTGATTTCGCCGCATCCGGTCAACAACAGAACTGCCCCTATACAAAAAAGATATTTTTTCATAAAAGGTCCTTTTCTTTTTGGAAAAATAATGGTTGTTCTCAGTATAATGAAAAGAAGACCAGGATGCAAGGGTTGCACAATTGACCACTCTGGAGTAAAATGAAAAAAATCGTAAACACAGGAGGAAAAATCCATGAATATCATCGCAACAGAAAAAGCACCAGGCGCAATCGGACCGTATTCCCAGGGATATGAGGTAAACGGCATGGTCTTCACATCCGGCCAGATTCCGGTAGATCCGGCAACCGGAAACATTCCGGAGGGTATTGCAGCACAGGCTGAGCAGAGCTGCAAGAATGTAGGAGAGATCTTAAAAGCGGCAGGAAGCGGTTATGAAAAAGTTGTAAAAACTACCTGTTTCCTGGCTGAGATTGCAGATTTTGCGGCATTCAATGAAGTATATGCAAAATATTTTGTTTCCAAACCGGCAAGAAGCTGCGTAGCAGTGAAAGATCTTCCGAAGGGAGTTCTCTGCGAAGTAGAGGCAATTGCTGTGAAATAAGTAAAAAAATAAGAGCCCTGCATTTGCAGGGCCTTTTACTATGCGTAAACTTATTTTACTTCGTTCGGAGATTCCTCGCCACGCTCGAAGCAGCGGATATTTTCCAGAGTGGTCTGTGCGATTGCACCCAGTGCCTCATGAGTGAAGAAGCCCTGATGGGAAGTAATCATCACGTTCGGGAAAGACAGGAGTCTTGCGGTAACGGAATGCTCCAGAATTTCATCGGAACGATCCTCGAATACGTTCGGGGTCTCTTCCTCATATACGTCAAGGCCGACACCGAAGAATTTGTGAGCACGGATACCTTCGATCAGATCATCGGTTTTTACCAGAGCACCTCTGGAAGTATTGACCAGAACGACGCCGTCTTTCATCTTAGCGATGGTCTCACGGTTGATCAGATGATAGGTGCTGTCCATAAGCGGGCAGTGCAGAGAGATCAGATCACTCTGAGCAAGCAGCTCATCCAGAGTTACATAGGTAGTGAAATCTTTGATGGACGGATTCTCAAATACATCGTAAGCAATGATCTTCATGCCGAAACCGTGGCAGATTCTTGCCATAGCAGCACCGATCTTACCAGTTCCGATGATACCAGCGGTTTTGCCATGGAAGTTCATTCCCATAAGTCCATTCAGACTGAAGTCATTCTCACGAACCTTTACATATGCTTTGTGCAGGTGACGGTTAACGGCCAGAGCCAGAGCCATGGCATGTTCAGCAACTGCTTCCGGAGAATATCCTGGTACACGGAAGACACGGATGCCGAATCTCTTTGCAGTTTCCATCTCCACATTGTTGAAACCAGCGCAGCGGAGAAGAATCAGTTTTACACCGCACATATTCAGTACTTCGATGGTATCGTTGCTGATGTCAGCACTTACGAACGCGCATACAGCATCATATCCATGAGCCAGCTCTGCGGTGAACGGGGTCAGCTCAGTTTTTAAAAACTTTACTTCAATGTCAGGATAGTTTACCAGTTCTTTGGTAAAGGACTCTTTGTCATAAGCTTTGGAATCGAAGAAAATAACTTTCATGATGTATAACCTCCTTGGGGAAAATAAAGTTCTGTTTCATTTCTGACGTTAGTATATGCTATCGTTAAAAAAATATCAATTAACAAATCGTCAAATAATTATCAATCTTGAAACTTTTATTCGTCAAATTTATCTTTGGAAAATTGGAAAAAGAAAGCCGGAGCAGATTTTACTCTATTCCGGCTTTGGAATTGTCAGATGTGCTTAAAAATTCGTCATACCAATTTAGTATTCGTTTTGCTCAATTTGCTCAGTCTGCTCAGAGGCATCTGCAGGGAGGACAGCACGAATAGGAACTCCATTTACCTCGATCTGGTCGTCGATCTGGATGAGCAGATAAGAATGGCCGTCAATCACACGGGTTTCCAGAAGAGCGGCTTTTTCCGGGCTGACTTTTACAATAACATCGGGAGTTTTTACTTCCATGGCTCTTGGACTGGTCAGATTGGTGGCAAGAAACTCGGTCTTATCGCCGGCAGTCTCATTATAATGCTCATCAAAATGCTCAAGAGTTTCATCAGAAGCACCGCTTCGGGAGAGCAGTTCCCGGACTTCCGGTTTGCTTAAAGTTGGCGGTTCCGGAAGATCTTTTTTCTCCTCAATCAGTTCATTGAGATTTTCATGAATATTGACCACTGTTTCATAATCGCAGGTATCGCCCAAAGTTTCGGTCACCAGTTCCTGGAATGTCTCTTTCTGGCCTTTGGCGGACAGAGGCGTCTGGCAGCCAAAGACTTCTTCCAAGAGGGCAGGCTGCAGCACTTCCGGGTTCCGGGTATAGTAGAGCATACTGTGAAGGTCCGTATTTCGATCGTTAAAAGCGGGGAACAGGAATCCGGCATCCGGAGCCTGGACAATCCAGTCACGGGAACGGTCTTCGATGCTGTTTTTTTCTGCATTGTAGCAGAGGCCTGCCTTGTCCAGTTTCACCGGGCAGATACTGCACATGAGATATTCATAGGTATCATCGGAAGCGTCGAACATCTCCATTCCGTCTTCCGCTTTCTTTGGAATATCATAAGCAGCATGAATGAGGATGATATAGTAGTTTTCCCCATAAGCATAATTTTTAATGATTTTCTCATAAAATTCTTCCAGCATGACGTCGTCGGTGAGGCGGCTGTCACGGAGCTTTAAAAGCCAACTCTGGGTTCCGTCCGGCATTTCCTGTGCCAGCGGAAATTCCATATTCAGAAGATTTTTTCCGATGGTTCCAGACAGGGTTTTGCGGAAAATTTCAAAATATTTGAAGATTTCTTCTTCCGGAAGGGAGAGAAAAGCTTCCTTTAATTCGGTGCGGATCTGTTTTTCGGCATCCACATAGCAGCCGCAGATACGGGTAATAGCGCAGTTCTCATTGGTAAACTGTTTTCGGATTTCAAGGGTTTCTTTTTTATTCATGGACATTACTCACTTTTCTTTAAGGTTATTTTCAGTAATTACTACCATACCATAAATCCGAAAATGCGACAAGAGTACCGCATTTTTCTATATTTTTCTTGCAGGGGCAGTCCCGGGATGGTATTCTTTTATATAGGAAAAAAGGACGTATGTCTATAAGGATAGAATTAGGAGGAGCGTTATGATTTCGAATCGATTACTTCAGGACTGCCTGGAAGATTTTTCTGACATTGTGCGCCTGAATATGGCATTGTATGACCGAAATGGCGCATGCGTTGCCGGTGAGGAGAATGAGCCGCCGGAGACTGGTGTGGTGACTACTTTCTGTGCATCCGCAGCCGATATGCAGGCGCTGGGCAGCCGGTATCTGTTTAAAGTAGGCGGACAGGAGAACGAATATGTGTTATCCGTCAGCGGAGGCGGAAAGGACATTTATCCTATGGGACAGCTGGCAGTGAGACAGCTGGAGCGGATTCTGGAGATTGGCTACAGCCGCGAGGATCGGAACCAGTTTATTCACAATCTGCTGCTGGACAATCTGCTTCCGGTTGATATTTTAAGCTATGCAAAGCAGATGCATATCGGACCGGAGTGCCGTTGGGCTGTGCTGCTGGTGGAAGGAAAGGAATGCGAAGTATTCCAAATCCAGAGCATTGTAAAAAATCTTCTGGCAAACCGGAGTCTGGATTTTATCGTGCCCATGGAAGAAGATTCTGTGGTTGTGGTAAGAAGACTGGAAGAGCAGGAAGAGGAAAAAGAGATTGAGGGCTTGGCACAGATGCTGTCCGATACAGTGAGTGCGGAGACTGGCTGCCGGATTCGTGTGGCGTGTGGAACTATTGCCTTTTCACTGAAAGAGGTTTCCCGTTCTTATAAGGAAGCGAAGATGGCTCTGGAAGTAGCGGAGATTTTCTACAGCGCGAAAAATGTGATTGTCTATGAAGAACTGGGAATTGGCCGTCTGATTTATCAGCTTCCCATTCCGCTCTGCGAGATGTTCTTAAAGGAAGTGTTTGGTGACTACAATCCGGAGAGCCTGGATGAAGAGGTGCTCACCACGGTATATCAGTTTATGGAGAATGATTTGAATCTGTCAGAGACCAGCCGTCAGCTGTTTGTTCATAGAAATACGCTGGTGTATCGTCTGGAAAAACTGCAGAAGACCATTGGACTTGATATCCGGAAATTTGAAGATGCCATGACCTTTAAGATTGCCATGATGGTATTTGATTATATGAAATACCTGAGAGAAAAACAGGGGTGAAATAATTGACGGGGAAAAGGAGAAAGCAAAAAGGAAAGATGAAAGTTTTGCTGGCATCCTTATGTTTGACGCTGCTGGCAGGAGTGATCCTGCTGGTGGCGTTCTGGCTTTTCTTCGGAGGAAGCGTACATACCGGGCAGCAGGATACGGAAGCCTCCGGAACGATAGATGCAGCACAGGATCCGGCGGAGACTTCCGGTGATGGGACGGATCCGGAAGAACTCTATCAGCCGGAAGAGGATGGCGCGAAGGTAACGGTCAGCACGGTGAAGGAGATTGCCGGGGAGACAGATGAGATTACAGTCGGAATGGATGTATCTGAATTTCAGGGTACCATTGACTGGAAGAAAGTGGCGGATTCCGGCATTGATTTTGTTATGGTCCGTGTAGGCTATCGCTCGCTGGGGAGCGGAGAGATCCGGGAGGATGCCTGTGCCAGATATAATCTGCAGGAGGCAGATGCCAACGGAATCAAACTTGGTGCATATTTCTTTTCCACGGCGGTGACAGAAGAGGAAGCCAGAGAGGAAGCCGCATGGACCGCAGATCTGCTGGCGGGATATCCCATTACGTACCAGGTGGCCTATAATTGCGAAGGTTTTCAGAATACAGGCACCCGGCAATACGGACTTGGCATAGAGGAACGGTCGAATCTGGCGCAGACATTTCTGAATGAAATAGAGGCACAGGGCTATACGGGCATGTTCTACGCGGCAAAAAATGAACTGACGGAGAATACTCTCTGGCTGACGGATGAACTGGAACTGAAATACCGGATCTGGGTGGCCAGATATGGACTGACCGGTGCAGACCGGCCGGATTATGATGGATCTTATGTCATGTGGCAGTACACGAATCAGGGAAGTGTTCCTGGTGTGGACGCTTATGTAGATCTGGATATGGCCTATTTTGGGTATAGCGATACGGCATCTGCACAGCAGGAGGGAGCGGCAGAGCATGTGGAAGCGGATCCGGAAGTGGGCGTGACTTTTGAGGAGGTAAATGAACAGGTAACCTCCAAAGATGTGACCAATCTCCGCAGTACCATGGAGCAGGCAGACGACAGTAATGTAGTAGTAAAGTTACAGAATGGTGAGACTGCTACTCGGACGGGAGTTGGCAATAACGGCTGGTCTCGTGTGGAATATGACGGACAGCGTTTGTATGCGGTGTCCAGTTATTTAACAACAGATTTATCCTATCAGACACCGGTGAAAGCGGCAGATGATGGATTTAAAACAAAATTTACTGCGGTCAGTGAACAGGTGACAGCAAAGGACGTAACCAATCTTAGAAACAGACCCAGTGTGGAGGAACCGTCGGAAGTGATTGTTCGGCTGCACAATGGAGAGGTCATTGTAAGAACAGGCGTATCTGACATGGGCTGGTCCCGTGTGGAGTACAATGGACAGACACTGTATTGTATCAGCAGTTATCTGCAGACCGTAGAATGAGGAGAGTAACGAAAGATGGAATTAACTTGGACTACGTTTCTGATTGTATGTCCGCTGGTATTTTTAGCGGGCTTTGTAGATGCCATTGGAGGGGGCGGCGGACTGATCTCTCTTCCGGCCTATTTTCTGGCGGGGGTTCCGGTGCATCACGCACTGGCAACGAATAAAATGTCTTCGGCGTCCGGCACATTGATTTCGACCATCCGGTTGTGCCGCAATACTGTGATTCGCTGGAAGCTGGCAATCCCGGCGGTTGTCTGCGCGCTGACAGGCTCCTATATTGGAACCAGATTGACCATGCTGACGGATGAGCGGATTTTAAAACATGTGCTGATGATTGTACTTCCGGTCGTCGCCTTTTTCGTATTCCGGAAAAATTCTCTGATCACGGAAAAGGAGAATCGTCTGGAAGAACGAAAAGAAATGATCATTACCTGGATCGGTTCCCTTTTTATCGGATGTTATGACGGATTTTACGGGCCGGGAACCGGAACCTTCCTGATCCTGGTATTTATGGGACTGGCACATATGACATCCATGGAAGCGGCCGCTTACACGAAGATTGTAAATTTAAGTTCCAATATTGCATCTCTGGTCACTTTCCTTTATGGAGGCCAGGTGGTGCTCGCTCTGGGTCTGGCTGCGTCCGTATTCAGTATTGCCGGACATTATACGGGAGCAGGCATGGTACTGAAAAATGGATCCAAAATTATCCGGCCGATTATTCTTGTAGTGCTGGCACTGCTGTTTATTAAAATTGTGACGGACTTATAAATAAGAAATAAAAAGACCGGGGCAGACGTTTTGTCTGCCCCGGTTTTGCGTCGTATAGAAAATTTATCAGCGATCCCATTTGTCGCAGAGAGAATTGATCTGACTGATAAATTTGGCGAGATCCTTGTTGGCACCGCCTTCGTTGTGGTAAATAACTTGCATAAGTCGTTTGCCTGCTTCGATAAGCCGTGTGTACATATCGGATTTTCGCTTGGCAGCAGGTTTCTCAGTAGATACCGGAATTTTCAGGCCTTCTTTAATCCATACACCAGTAGCCAAGTCAAACAGGGCGCCGGAGAATGGAGCGAACGCAGGAATCTCATATTCTTCGTTCAGGCATTTGGTAAAGTCGTCACATACGGTATCTTCACCGTGGACCACGAATACCATTTTCGGTTTGGGTGAAAATGCTTTGACCCAGTTCAGCAGTCCGTTCTTATCGGCATGGCCGCTGATGCCCTGAAGCTGTTTAATCTCTGCTTTGATCTCGATAGTTTCACCGAAAAGCTTACAGTATTCAGCACCTTCGATCAGGGAACGGCCCAGCGTGTTATATGCCTGGTATCCTACAATCAGGATCGTACATTCCGGACGCCACAGATTGTGTTTCAGATGATGTTTGATACGGCCGGCTTCGCACATACCGGATGCAGAGATAATAACCTTTGGCTCTGCGTTAAAGTTAATGGCTTTGGATTCATCACTGGAGACAGCCAGATGAAGGTTCGGGAACCGGATCGGGCTGATTCCGGCATTGATCAGTGCCATGGCCTCCTCGTCAAAGCAGGACTGAAAGTTCTTATTAAATATAGAAGTTGCCTCAATGGCCAGCGGACTGTCCACATAAACCGGGAAGTCGAAGTCCAGAAGTTTCCGTTCTTTAATATCACGGATGAAGTAGAGGAGCTCCTGGGTACGGCCAACTGCAAATGCAGGGATGACCAGGTTGCCGCCACGTTTTAACGTGGTATTAATGACAGAAGCCAGCTCGGCTGCATAATCTGGCGGTGCATTGTGGTAACGGTCGCCGTAGGTGGATTCCATGACTACATAATCTGCAGTATCGGTGGGAATCGGGTCTTTGATAAGCGGCTGGTTGATATTTCCAATGTCTCCGGAGAAAACAATTTTTTTCGATACGCCGTTTTCCTCAATCCAGACTTCAATGGAGGAGGAACCTAACAGGTGTCCCACATCGCGGAAGCGAACCTGAATGCCAGGGCAGAGTTCGATTTTCTGCTCATAGTCACAGGGATGGAAGAGACCGATAGCGCCAAGGGCGTCTGCCATGGTATAGAGCGGTACGTATTCTTCCATACCGGCACGTTTGCCTTTCCGGTTACGCCATTCTGCCTCGAATTCCTGGATGTGTGCACTGTCGCGAAGCATAATGCTGCACAGATCACTGGTGGCAAAGGTGGAAATGATGTCTCCATGGAATCCGTTCTTATATAAAAGCGGCAGACGTCCGGAGTGGTCAATGTGAGCATGGGTCAGCAGTACGTAATCGATCTGGTTAATAGGAACCGGAATATCCTGGCTGACGTAGATGTCTTTCCCCTGCTCCAGTCCACAGTCTATAAGGATGTTCTTTCCACACGCCTCCAGATAATGACAGCTGCCGGTGACCTCATGGTCTGCACCTACAAAGCCTAGTCTCATAAAACAACCCCCTTACACGTTTTTCTTGCTACTATCATAGCAAGTCAGACGGCCAGATGCAACAAACAGACATGAAATATTTGTAAAAATATGTAATAAGAAGCAGAAGAATACGAAAATAGTATACAAAGTGCATAAATTCTCGGAATATTTTGCGCTGGCTTGTGTTGTGGAGGCAAAGCAGATATAATGAGTTGTGAATCCGTGAATATATAATAGGAAGAGAAAGGTTTAAATATATGTTTATAGCAGATAATTGGAAAGAATATGAGGTTATTGACTGCTCTGCAGGCGAGAAGCTGGAAAGCTGGGGCGGCTATCTTCTGGTGCGTCCGGACCCGCAGGTCATCTGGGATACACCGAAGAAACATAAAGGCTGGAGAAAAATGAACGGACATTATCATCGCAGCGCCAAAGGCGGTGGCGAGTGGGAGTTCTTTGATCTGCCGAAACAGTGGGAGATTGGTTATACGCTCCCGTCTGGAAAAGAGCTGACCTTTAACCTGAAGCCTTTCAGCTTCAAGCATACAGGACTGTTCCCGGAGCAGGCGGCAAACTGGGACTGGTTTTCAGAGAAGATCCGCAATGCAGGCCGTCCGATTAAAGTGCTGAATCTGTTTGCCTATACAGGCGGAGCAACACTGGCAGCAGCGGCAGCAGGCGCTTCCGTTACCCATGTGGATGCTTCCAAGGGAATGGTGGCATGGGCAAAAGAAAATGCGAAGAGTTCCGGACTGGAAGATGCGCCGATCCGCTGGCTGGTGGACGACTGCCAGAAATTCGTGGAGCGTGAGATTCGCCGCGGCAACCATTACGACGCCATTATCATGGATCCGCCTTCCTATGGAAGAGGACCCAAAGGTGAGATCTGGAAGATCGAGGATGCGATCCATCCACTGGTGAAACTGTGTACACAGATTCTCAGTGATGATCCGCTTTTCTTCCTTATTAATTCCTACACAACCGGACTGCAGCCAGCAGTGCTGTCCTATATGCTGGGAACAGAGCTGAAGAAATTCGGCGGCCATGTGGACTCCCAGGAAGTAGGCCTTCCGGTCACTGAGAGTGGACTGGTACTGCCCTGCGGCGCCAGCGGACGGTGGGAAGCATAAGAGAGGAATGAAACAGATGGGATATTTAATTGCAGAGACAACGCGTGAGGAACGCGAGAAAATCGTAGCAGAATCTCTTGGCAACATCGAAGCAAACTGCGACGGATGCATGTCCGGACTGGCAGAGATGTACCAGGATTACATCGACGGCAAAAAAGAACTTCGTGAGATTAATATGGAGTTCAACGCCAGATACGTAAAAGAAGACATCCGTCCGGAGCGAACGGGCTGCTTCTATAAATAAGGAACGGATACAATGAATTGAGTATAGAAGGGAAGGCGGAAGAATATTATGAGCGCTGTATGACTTTGCGGCGGACTGAGCTGCTGGCGGTGTATGTCAGGAGCGGATGGTGCAGGCGTCCGATACTGGCATATAACGACGGTGGATCTGTCCGATAAACGTCATACGAGTCATATATTCTTCTGTCCGACCTTTGTATTTACATGTGTACAAAATGCACAATTCAGAACCCTGAATTTCATATATATTCATGAAAAAAAATTCTTCATAAATTTCAAAAAAGTCTTGCCAAATCGAGCATTTTACTATATACTAGTTCATGTTGTGACATGATAGCAATGAAGCGCGAGGTTGCCACACAGCAGTATCCGTGTGGGTTTTCCGTGGAGCGAATGTCAAGTTAGCAAACTGGCGACAAGTCACTGTACAAGTAAAGAGTCCTTTGAAGATAAAGGAAAAATCGTGTGAATATCCGCGTGATACACACGGATGAGTGTACAGTCACCGCTTGTCGTACTGGTAGTCTAAAGTACGAATAAGGAGGCGACTTTTTTTATGGCAAGTCAAGTAATGAGAATCACAATGAAAGCATATGATCATCAGCTGATCGATGCATCCGCCAAGAAAATTATCGAGACGGTAAAGAAAACGGGATCTAAGGTGAGCGGACCGGTGCCGCTGCCGACTAAGAAGGAAGTAGTAACCATCCTTCGTGCAGTACACAAATACAAAGATTCCAGAGAGCAGTTCGAGCAGAGAACTCACAAGAGACTGATCGACATCATCGCACCGACGCAGAAGACGGTTGACGCACTGTCCCGCCTTGAGATGCCTGCAGGTGTGTATGTTGATATTAAAATGAAAAACAAATAATTCCTGCGGCTAGAATGAATTCCTTAAAAGAAGGTATTCCGCTGTAGAGAGAACAGGAGGAAACGTAAGAATGAAGAAAGCTATCTTAGCTACAAAAGTCGGAATGACTCAGATCTTCAACGAAGACGGAGTGCTCACTCCGGTTACCGTGCTTCAGGCCGGACCGTGTGTTGTAACTCAGGTTAAAACCGTAGAGAACGACGGATATGCCGCTGTTCAGGTTGGTTTCGTTGATACCAGAGAAAAACTGGTGAACAAAGCAGAAAAAGGACACTTTGACAAAGCAGGCGTTGCTTACAAAAAATATGTCAGAGAGTTTAGATTAGAGAATGCTGCTGAGTATGCACCGGCACAGGAGATCAAAGCAGACATCTTCGCTGCAGGCGATAAGATCGATGCAACTGCTGTTTCTAAAGGAAAAGGTTTCCAGGGTGCTATTAAGAGACTTGGCCAGCACAGAGGACCGATGGCTCATGGTTCTAAATTCCATCGGCATCAGGGTTCCAACGGCGCTTGCTCCGATCCGAGTAAGGTATTCAAAGGAAAAGGAATGCCTGGACACATGGGCGCTAAACAGATTACCATCCAGAATCTGGAAGTAGTCAAAGTTGACGCAGAGAACAACTTACTGTTGGTAAAAGGTGCGGTACCAGGACCTAAGAAAGCCTTAGTTACCATCAAAGAGACCGTTAAGAGCGGTAAATAAGGTTTAGGGAAAGGAGGAACACATAAATGGCAAACGTATCTGTTTATAATATGGAAGGCAAAGAAGTTGGCGCAATCGAGTTAAGCGATGCAGTATTCGGTGTTGAAGTAAACGAGCATCTGGTACACATGGCAGTCGTTGCACAGCTTGCAAATAAAAGACAGGGAACTCAGAAAGCTAAAACCCGTTCCGAAGTTTCCGGCGGTGGAAGAAAACCGTGGAGACAGAAAGGAACTGGACATGCTCGTCAGGGTTCAACAAGAGCTCCGCAGTGGACCGGCGGCGGCGTAGTATTCGCTCCGACTCCGAGAGATTACACCATCCGTCTGAACAAGAAAGAGAAGAGACTTGCTCTGAAATCTGTTCTGACCAACTGTGTAAATGAGAATAAATTCATCGTTCTCGACGAACTGAAATTCGACGAGATCAAAACTAAAAAAATGCAGGCAGTTCTGGATGCACTGAACGTATCCAAAGCGCTGGTAGTTCTCAACGAGAACGACGCTAACGTTGTTAAGTCTGCAAGCAACATCGCAAACATTCAGACAGCTCTGACCAACACCATCAATGTGTATGACATTCTGAAATACAACACTGTTGTTGTTACCAAGGATGCTGTTAAGACCATCGAGGAGGTATATGCATAATGGCTGATATCAAATACTATGATGTAATCCTCAAACCGGTTATCACTGAGAAGAGCATGGCAGCTATGAGCGAGAAGAAATACACTTTCCTTGTTCATACCGAGGCTACCAAATCTCAGGTGAAAGAAGCAGTAGAGAAAATGTTCGCTGGTACTAAAGTACAGAGCGTAAACACCATGAACTGCGACGGAAAGAATAAGAGACGTGGCATGGTTGTTGGTAAGACAGCAAAGACCAAAAAAGCCATCGTTCAGCTGACTGCAGACAGCAAAGACATCGAGATCTTTGAGGGGCTGTAAGTCGTAAGCGACTGAAAACTATGTGCATACGAGCACGACAATTTCGTAGATATCGAAAGGAGATAAAGTAATGGGAATCAAAACATACCGCCCATATACACCTTCCAGAAGACATATGTCCGGTTACGATTTCGCGGAGATCACCAAGAGTACTCCGGAGAAATCTCTGGTCGTTTCTCTTAAGAAAAACGCAGGACGTAATGCTCAGGGTAAAATCACTGTGAGACACCGTGGAGGTGGATCCAGAAGAAAATATAGAATCATCGACTTCAAGAGAAGAAAAGATGGAGTTCCGGCAACTGTTGTTGGTATCGAGTACGATCCGAACAGAACTGCTAATATCGCACTGATCTGCTACGCAGACGGCGAGAAAGCTTACATCCTTGCTCCGCAGGGACTGAAAGTTGGAATGGTTATCATGAATGGACCGGAGGCAGAGGTTCATGTAGGAAACTGCCTGCCGCTGGAGAATATTCCGGTTGGTACTATGGTTCATAACGTAGAGTTATATGCTGGTAAGGGCGGACAGCTGGTTCGTTCTGCTGGTAACAGCGCTCAGCTGATGGCTAAGGAAGGCAAATATGCTACCTTAAGAATGCCGTCCGGCGAGATGAGAATGGTTCCGCTGAACTGCCGTGCAACCGTTGGTGTTGTAGGTAATGGCGAGCACAACCTGATCAACGTTGGTAAAGCTGGTCGTAAACGTCACATGGGAATTAGACCTACTGTCCGTGGTTCCGTCATGAACCCGAACGATCATCCGCATGGTGGTGGAGAAGGAAAGACTGGTATCGGTCGTCCGGGTCCGTGCACACCTTGGGGTAAACCGGCTCTTGGTCTTAAGACTAGAAAGAAGAACAAGCAGTCCAACAAGCTGATCGTTAGAAGAAGAGATGGCAGAACATTCAAATAAGGAATAGGAGGTTTCACAATGGCTCGTTCATTAAAAAAAGGACCATTTGCAGATGCTAGCCTGCTTAAGAAAGTAGATGCTATGAACGCAAGCGGAAGTAAGGCCGTGATCAAGACCTGGTCTCGCCGTTCCACCATTTTCCCGCAGATGGTTTCACATACAATCGCAGTACACGATGGAAGAAAACATGTTCCGGTATATGTTACTGAGGATATGGTAGGACACAAACTCGGAGAGTTCGTTCCGACCAGAACCTACAGAGGACATGGAAAAGACGAGAAGAAGTCCAGACGTTAGTCGTTGATATATTGGAAGGAGGTTACATCGAATGGCAAAGGGATCCAGAAGTCAGATTAAGAGAGAAAGAAATGCCCAGAAGGATACCAGACCGTCTGCTAAGTTATCTTATGCACACGTTTCTGTCCAGAAGGCTTGCTTCGTTTTAGATGCCATCAGAGGTAAAGATGTGGAGACTGCACTTGGTATTGTTGCTTACAATCCGAGATATGCATCCACACTGATTGAGAAATTATTAAAGTCCGCTATCGCAAATGCGGAGAACAATAACGGAATGCACGCTGAGAATCTTTATGTAGCTGCCTGCTATGCAGACAAGGGACCGACCATGAAGAGAATCAGACCGAGAGCACAGGGTCGCGCTTATCGTATCGAGAAGAGAATGAGCCACATCACGATCGTGCTTGACGAGAAGAAATAAGGAGGACAATCATGGGACAGAAAGTTAACCCGCACGGCCTTAGAGTCGGTGTTATTAAAGACTGGGATTCCAAATGGTATGCGGAAGCAGATTTCGCAGACTGCCTGGTTGAAGATTATAAGATCAGAAAGTTCCTGAAAAAGAAACTGTACAGCGCTGGAGTTTCCAAGATTGAGATCGAGAGAACCTCCGACCGCGTTAAAATTATCATCTCTACTGCAAAACCGGGTATGATCATCGGTAAAGGCGGAGCAGAGATCGAAAAAGTAAGAGCAGAATTACAGAAAATGACTACTAAGAAAGTAGTTGTAGATATCAAAGAAGTTAAGAGACCGGACCGTGAGGCTCAGCTCGTTGCAGAGAACATTGCACAGCAGCTGGAGAATCGTATCTCCTTCCGTCGTGCTATGAAATCCTGCATGGGACGTGCTATGAAGTCTGGTGCAAAGGGAATCAAAGCTTGCTGTTCAGGCCGTCTTGGCGGTGCTGATATGGCTCGTACTGAGACTTACTCAGACGGTACTATCCCGCTGCATACTCTGAGAGCAGATATTGACTATGGTTTCGCTGAAGCAGATACTACCTACGGCAAAATTGGCGTTAAGGTATGGATCTACAAAGGTGAGATTCTTCCAACAAAGGCAGCAAAGGAAGGGAGCGATAAATAATGTTAATGCCGAAGAGAGTAAAGCGCCGTAAACAGTTCCGCGGTACTATGACCGGTAAGGCGCTTAGAGGTAATAAGATTACAAATGGTGAATATGGTATCGTTGCTCTTGAGCCGTGCTGGATCAAATCCAATCAGATCGAGGCAGCCCGTATCGCTATGACCCGTTACATCAAACGTGGTGGTAAAGTTTGGATCAAAATTTTCCCGGATAAACCCGTAACCAACAAGCCGGCTGAGACCCGTATGGGTTCCGGTAAAGGAACGCTGGAGTACTGGGTAGCAGTTGTTAAACCGGGCCGTGTAATGTTTGAGATTTCCGGAGTATCCGAGGATGTTGCAAAAGAAGCACTGCGTCTGGCTACCCACAAGTTACCCTGCAAATGTAAAGTCGTTTCTCGCGCAGACTTAGAAGGCGGTGATAACAGTGAAAATGAATAAATATGTTGAAGATTTAAAAGCAAAATCAGCAGCTGAACTGAACAATGAGTTAGTAGCTGCAAAGAAGGAACTTTTCAACCTGAGATTCCAGAATGCAACCAATCAGCTGGATAACACGGCAAGAATTAAAGAGGTTCGTAAGAACATTGCCCGTATTCAGACTGTTATCGCACAGAAGAACGCGTAAGCCTGGAAGCTGCAGTTTGAGAAAGGAGAACAATCGTGGAAAGAAATCTGAGAAAAACCCGTGTCGGCAAAGTGGTTAGCAATAAAATGGATAAGACCATCGTAGTTGCTGTAGAGAACCATGTAAAACATCCGCTCTACGGAAAAATCGTTAAGAAGACTTATAAATTAAAAGCGCACGATGAGAACAATGAGTGCGGAATCGGTGATACCGTAAAAGTTATGGAGACCAGACCGCTGTCCAAGGACAAGAGATGGAGACTGGTCAGCATTATTGAGAAAGCCAGATAGGAGGATGCCGCAATGGTACAGCAGGAAACAAGACTGAAAGTTGCTGATAACACCGGTGCAAAAGAATTACTCTGCATCCGCGTTATGGGCGGCTCTACAAGAAGATATGCAAACATCGGCGATGTAATCGTTGCCAGCGTTAAAGATGCAACACCAGGCGGTGTTGTTAAAAAGGGCGATGTAGTGAAGGCTGTTGTAGTCCGCACTGTTAAAGGCGCTCGCCGTAAAGACGGCTCCTACATCAAATTTGATGAGAATGCCGCAGTTATTATCAAAGAGGATAAGAACCCGAGAGGAACCCGTATCTTTGGGCCGGTAGCGAGAGAGCTTCGTGAGAAACAGTTCATGAAGATCGTATCCCTTGCTCCGGAAGTATTATAGGAGGTATCGGAATATGTCTACAATGAAAATCAAAAAAGGCGACACCGTCAGAGTCATTGCCGGTACTGACAAAGGAAGCGAAGGCAAGGTTATCGCTGTAAATCATAAAAACAACACCGTTCTTGTTGAAGGTGTAAACATGATTACAAAACACACAAAACCGTCACCGGCTAATCAGGAAGGCGGAATCATTCATCAGGAAGGACCGATCAGCGCATCTAACGTTATGTACGTAAGCGAAGGAAAAGTTTCCAGAATCGGTTTCAAGATGGACGGAGACAAAAAAGTCCGCGTTGCTAAGGCAACCGGTAAGGTTATCGACTAATATTTGAGGAAGGAGGTCTGGAGAAGTTGAGTAGACTCAGTGAGCAGTACAAAAATGAGATCGTAGACGCTATGATCAAAAAATTTGGATATAAAAACATTATGGAAGTGCCGAAGCTTGACAAGGTTGTTATCAACATGGGTGTCGGCGAGGCAAAAGAGAATGCTAAAGTGCTGGATTCTGCAGTAAAAGATCTGGAGACCATCACCGGTCAGAAAGTTGTTCTGACCAGAGCAAAGAATTCCGTAGCAAACTTCAAAATCCGTGAGGGTATGCCGATCGGATGCAAAGTTACTCTTCGTGGAGAGAAAATGTACGAGTTCGTGGATCGTCTGGTAAACCTGGCACTTCCGCGTGTACGTGACTTTCGTGGTGTAAACCCGAACGCTTTCGATGGCAGAGGAAACTATGCACTCGGAATCAAAGAACAGCTGATTTTCCCGGAAATTGAATATGATAAAGTGGACAAAGTAAGAGGTATGGATATTATCTTCGTTACCACCGCTAAGACAGACGAGGAGGCTCGTTATCTGTTAAGCTTATTCAATATGCCATTCGCTAAATAGGAGGGAATTTCATGGCTAAGACATCGATGAAAATCAAACAGCAGCGCAAACAGAAATTCTCCACCAGAGAATACAGCCGCTGCAGAATTTGCGGTCGTCCGCATGCTTATCTTAGAAAATATGGAATCTGCAGAATTTGCTTCCGTGAGCTGGCTTATGCAGGCCAGATCCCGGGCGTAAAGAAAGCAAGCTGGTAGAAAGGAGACGTCAAAATGACAACGAACGATCCAATCGCAGATATGCTCACTAGAATCCGCAATGCGAACACTGCAAAGCATGACACTGTAGATGTTCCGGCATCCAAGATGAAACTTGCAATCGCAGACATCCTGGTTGACGAGGGATATGTTGAGAAATACGATCTGGTAGATAACGGTAACTTCAAAGATATCCGTATCACCTTAAAATATGGAAAAGACAAAAACGATAAAATTATCGCTGGTCTGAAGAGAATTTCCAAACCGGGTCTGCGTGTATACGCAGCCAAAGAAGAGCTTCCGAAAGTACTCGGTGGTCTCGGAATCGCTATCATCTCCACCAACAAAGGTGTGATGACTGACAAGAAAGCTAGACAGCTGAATGTCGGCGGCGAGGTTCTTGCATTTGTTTGGTAGTAAATATTTATTTACCATATAACTCACTGAAAACAGAAGGGACAAACTTGTCCCTTCCGAAAATCTAAGTAAGGAGGATTTGAATTATGTCCCGTATCGGAAGATTACCGGTAGCGATCCCGGACGGAGTAACCGTGACCGTAGCCGAGGGAAACAAAGTGACCGTAAAAGGCCCGAAGGGAACTCTGGAAAGAGTACTTCCCGCAGAAATGACAATCAAAGTTGAGGATGGACACGTAGTAGTGACCAGACCGAACGATCTGAAGAAAATGAAATCTTTACACGGATTAACCAGAACTCTGATCTCCAACATGGTAACTGGTGTTCACACTGGTTATGAGAAAGTTCTTGAGGTAAACGGTGTTGGTTATCGTTGCTCCAAATCCGGAAAGAACCTGACTCTTCATCTTGGATACTCTCATCCGGTTGAGATGACCGATCCGGAAGGTCTTGAGGCTGTTGTAGATGGCAACAAGATCACCGTTAAGGGAATCGACAAGGAAAAAGTTGGCCAGTACGCTGCTGAGATTCGCGATAAGAGAAGACCTGAGCCGTACAAGGGCAAAGGTATCAAGTATGAGACCGAAGTTATCAGACGTAAAGTTGGTAAGACTGGTAAGAAATAAATAAGGAGAGTGTAAAGATGGTTAGTAAGAAATCAAGAAGCGAAGTTCGCGCTAAAAAGCATTACAGACTGCGCAACCACATCAGCGGCACCGCTGAGAGACCGCGTCTGGCAGTGTTCAGAAGTAATAATCATATGTATGCTCAGATTATCGACGACACCGTTGGAAACACTCTGGTATCTGCTTCTACCCTTCAGAAGGATGTAAAAGCTGAGCTTGAGAAAACCAACAACGTTGATGCAGCAGCATATCTTGGAAAAGTTATCGCAGAGAAAGCCCTTGAAAAAGGAATCAAAGAGGTTGTATTTGACCGTGGCGGATTCATTTATCAGGGTAAAATCGCAGCACTGGCTGAGGCAGCCCGTGAAGCAGGACTGGAATTTTAGAGGAGGAGGAGACAGACATGAGACATGAGATCATTGATGCAAGTCAGTTAGAACTGACTGATAAAGTCGTGTCAATCAAGCGTGTTAGTAAGACCGTAAAAGGCGGACGTAGCATGCGTTTCACGGCTCTGGTAGTCGTTGGTGACGGAAATGGTCACGTAGGCGCTGGTCTTGGAAAAGCCACTGAAATTCCGGAAGCTATCCGCAAAGGAAAAGAAGATGCCGTTAAAAAACTGGTGACTATCGCACTGGATGAGAATAAGAGTATTCCGCATGACAACTTTGGTAAGTTCGGAAGTGCTTCCGTACTGCTGAAGAAATCCCCGGAAGGTACCGGTATCATCGCAGGAGGCCCTGCACGTGCCGTTGTAGAGCTTGCTGGTATCAAGAATATCCGTACCAAATCTCTGGGATCTAACAACAAACAGAACGTTGTTCTGGCTACTATCGACGGACTGGCAAAACTGACCTCTCCGGAGGAAGTTGCTAAGAAACGTGGTAAATCTGTAGACGAGATCATGGCATAAGGAGGAGAATGAAAATGGCAGAGAAATTAAAAATCACATTAGTAAAATCTCCTATCGGCGCCATCCCGAAGCAGAAGGCTACGGTAGAAGCACTTGGTCTGAAGAAAGTAAACAAGACCGTTGAGATGCCGGATAACGAAGCTGTTCGTGGAATGATCTGGCACGTAAGACACTTAGTAAAAGTGGAAGAAATCTAATTATCAGAAAGTAAGGAGGTGCCACAATGGACTTATCTAATTTACAGTACGCTGAAGGCTCCAGACAGAGCAACAACTTCAGAAGAGGCCGTGGACATGGTTCAGGAAATGGTAAGACTGCAGGTAAGGGCCACAAAGGTCAGAAGGCTCGTTCAGGAGCTCCGAGACCGGGCTTTGAGGGTGGTCAGATGCCGTTATACAGAAGACTCCCGAAGAGAGGCTTTACCAATCGCAACAGCAAAGAGATCGTTGCAATTAACTTAAGCGCTCTGGAAGCTTTCGAGAATGACAGCGTTGTTTCTGTAGAGACTCTGATTGCAGAAGGAATCGTTAAGAACCCGAAAGACGGAGTAAAGATTCTTGGAAATGGAGAATTAACCAAGAAACTGACTGTACAGGCAAACGCTTTTTCTGCAAGTGCAGCAGCTAAAATTGAGGCTCTTGGTGGAAAAGCCGAGGTGATCTAATGTTCAAAACCTTGCGGAACGCATTGAAAATTGAAGATATCCGTAAAAAGTTAATCTTCACATTTTTTATGCTGATCGTTGTACGGTTCGGTTCACAGCTCCCGATCCCGGGTGTGAACAGAAGCTACTTCCAGCAATGGTTTGCACAGCAGACCGGTGACGCATTCAATTTCTTTGATGCGTTCACTGGCGGCTCGTTTACCAGCATGTCTCTGTTTGCACTGGGTATTACGCCGTACATCACTTCTTCTATTATCGTTCAGCTTCTGACCATCGCGATTCCGAAACTGGAAGAGATGCAGAAGGATGGCGAGGATGGAAGAAAGAAGATTCAGACCATTTCCCGTTATCTGACGGTTGCTCTGGCATTGATCGAAGGTATTGCCATGACCATCGGATTTGGTGGAAGAGGACTGCTGGAATCTGCAACGGTTCCGAACATGATTGTTGTCGTGGCTGCCATGACAGCAGGAAGTGCATTCCTCATGTGGATTGGTGAAGAGATTACACAGTATGGTGTTGGTAATGGTATTTCTATTGTATTGTTGATCAACATCGTATCCAGAATCCCGGACGATTTCGTAACACTGTTCGATCAGTTTATGAAAGGTAAGACGATTCTGAATGCAGTACTTGCAGCTCTGATTATTATCGGAGTAGTACTGGTAACGGTTGTTTTCGTTGTTATCCTGCAGGATGGCGAGCGCAGAATTCCGGTACAGTATGCAAAGAAAATGCAGGGTCGTAAGATGGTTGGCGGACAGTCCACCAACATTCCTCTGAAGGTGAATACCGCAGGTGTAATTCCGGTCATCTTTGCATCTTCACTGATGAGTTTCCCGGGAGTGATTGCATCACTTCTTGGAAAAACGGGTGGAACTGGAATTGGTTCTAAAATTCTGACTGGATTAAGTCAGTCCAGCTGGTGTGATCCCAGCCGGCCGATTTATTCTGTCGGACTTTTGGTCTATATTGTATTAGTTGTATTTTTCGCATACTTCTATACATCCATTACGTTTAACCCGATTGAGGTTTCCAATAATATGAAGCGCCAGGGTGGATTCATTCCAGGTATCCGTCCGGGTAAGCCGACTACGGAATATCTCAGCAAGATTTTAAATTACATTGTATTTATCGGTGCAGTAGGACTGATTATAGTATGTGTGATCCCGATTGTATTCAACGGTGTCTTTGGCGCTAATGTTTCCTTCGGTGGTACATCCATCATCATTATTGTTGGAGTTGTTCTGGAGACATTAAAACAGATCGAATCCCAGATGCTGGTACGTTACTATAAAGGTTTTCTGAACGATTAGTCGATACGGAAAAAGCCTGTACGGAAGTGCCAATCTGGTAATTTTGTACAGGCTATTTTAAAATGCATAAACTGGTATAAATTGGAGAAACTATTATGAAGATCATTATGTTGGGAGCTCCTGGTGCAGGAAAAGGAACTCAGGCAAAAAAAATTGCAGCGAAATGTGAAATCCCGCACATTTCCACCGGAGATATTTTCCGCGCAAATATTAAAAACGGTACAGAGCTTGGAAAGAAAGCAAAGACTTACATGGATCAGGGACTGCTGGTTCCGGATGAACTGGTATGCGACCTGGTAGTAGACAGAATTCAGCAGGATGACTGTAAGAACGGTTATATTCTGGATGGATTCCCACGTACCATTCCGCAGGCAGAGAGCCTTGATAAGGCACTTGCAGCCATCGGTGAGAAAATGGATTATGCCATTGACGTGGAAGTACCGGATGAGAACATCGTAAAGAGAATGGGCGGACGCCGTGCATGCGTTGGCTGCGGAGCTACCTATCATCTGATTTATGCACCGACCAAAAAAGAAGGTATTTGTGATGCGTGCGGAGGAGAACTGATCCTTCGTGACGATGACAAGCCGGAAACCGTACAGAAACGTCTGGGTGTTTACCATGAGCAGACCCAGCCGCTGATTGATTATTATAAGAAACAGGGCATCCTGAAAGAAGTAGACGGATCCGTTGATATGGAAGATGTCTTCAAGGAGATCCTGAAGATTCTGGGAGTATAAAAAGATGGCAGTTACAGTGAAATCTGCAAGAGAAATTGAATTAATGCGGGAAGCAGGAAGACTTCTGGAAATCGTCCATGACGAGATGGCAAAGATCATCCGTCCGGGAATTTCCACCATGGAGATTAACGAGAGAGGAGACAAGGTCATCCGTGAACTTGGATGTAAACCGAATTTCCTGAATTATGGCGGCTTTCCGGCATCCATCTGTGTTTCTGTGAATGAAGAGGTTGTTCATGGAATTCCGCGCAGAGATCATTTTCTGAAAGAAGGAGACATTGTCAGTCTGGATGCAGGACTGATTTACAAAGGATATCATTCCGATGCAGCCAGAACTCATGCAGTAGGAACTATCAGTCCGGAGGCACAGAAGCTTCTGGATGTGACGAAGCAGAGTTTCTTTGAAGGAATTAAGCAGGCAAAAGCAGGCAATCACCTTTTTGATATATCTGCAGCCATCGATGACTATGTGAGCGGTTTTGGATATGGAATCGTTCAGGACCTGGTCGGCCATGGAATTGGAACCAATCTCCATGAAGACCCCCAGATTCCGAATTTCCGTCAGAAACGCCGTGGTATCAAACTGGTGCCGGGCATGACGCTGGCCATTGAACCTATGATCAACATGGGTACTTGGAAAGTAAAATGGCTGGATGATGAATGGACGGTAATATCCGAAGACCATTCGCTCTCTGCTCACTATGAGAATACTGTTCTCATAACGGACGGAGAACCGGAGATCTTGACACTCCATATGTAGATCCGAGAGGAATCATATCTATGGTAAAAATGGAAGTGGGCATGCTGGCCAGAAGCAAGGTCGGGCATGACAGGAACAGACTCTATGTCATAGACCGCGTGGATGCGGAATATGTATGGTTAGTAGATGGGGTTCACCGCACATCGGAGAATCCGAAGAAGAAAAAACGCAGACATGTGCAGGTCATTCACCGGTACGTGTCATCAGATAGCCAGAACTGGCAGGAGGATAAGAATGTCTAAAGCAGATGCAATTGAAATCGAAGGAACTGTAATCGAAAAGCTCCCGAATGCAACTTTCCAGGTGGAACTGGAAAATGGTCATAAAGTGCTTGCACACATCAGCGGAAAACTCCGCATGAACTTCATCCGTATCTTACCGGGTGATAAAGTGACCATCGAGCTTTCTCCGTATGATCTTTCTAAGGGAAGAATTATCTGGAGAGATAAATAAGGAAGAAACACGATTCTGAAAGGCGGATCCTCTATGGATCCGTCTTTTTTTCGAAATTTTCAAAAAAAACTCTTGCAATTTGAAAATTGTTATGCTACTATATACTAGTATGATTTTCACGGAGTTTTTGCGCCTGTTTTTGTGCGCTTTTTCCATGATTTTCGTGAAGATCGGAAACAAGAAACGCCTTGTTTTCCAGATAGATTCTGCTTCAAAACCCAGTGGCAGGAACTGAAAGGAAAACGCAAGATGTGAAAGGAGGATTTTTACGATGAAAGTAAGATCATCTGTAAAGCCCATTTGCGAAAAATGCAAAATCATCAAAAGAAAAGGCAGTATCAGAGTAATTTGCGAGAATCCGAAGCATAAACAGCGCCAGGGCTAATTTCGCGAACTGTGATTCTTGTGAAAATTTTTTTGTGCGGCTGCATGAACGCATCTTTGATGATGTTGCATGATTACAAAATAGATTTGACCAGGATTATTCACAATGATATTGCTTAAAACGGA
>CAVFMZ010000036.1:0-25179 GCA_963623675.1 Firmicutes bacterium CAG:176
GAAGCCGTGAGCGGATACGCAGCGCAGCCGAAGGGACAGACCGTGACGGTAGTGGATCAGGATGTAACAGTGACCATTCTGTACTACAAGGATAGCATTGGAACGGATCCCGTCAATCCGGACAAACCGGACGGAATCCCGGATGAGTATCAGGCAGTGGTTAGATTTGAGGCAGAGAATGGAACGGTCAGCATTGACCATACCGTAGTAACTCTCTATGATGCGGATGGCAATCCGTCCGCAAATGGCGTGGGTCATCTGTCACCATTTACGATTGCGGCAGCGAAGGCTGATGAGGGATATTCCCAGAAGAGCCTGACCTGGTCACCGGAAGCGCCTACCACAGAATATGAGATCACCGGTGATATGACCTTTAAGGCCGTATTTGCCAAGAATCATCATTCGAGTGGCGGAAGCAGTGATGACGATGAAAATCCGACGAACCCGACCAATCCGGTGAATCCGAGTACCCCGGCTGCACCTGTGACCCCGGCTGCAAATGTTCCGGCATCACAGACGACGGTAAACCCGATCACCAACTTCGTTGACAGCGTGGTAACTCCGGTCATCGAGACCGTGAAGGATCGTGTCGCAGATATTCAGGAAATCCTGAATGAGGAAGATGAAGAAGTGCCGTTGGCAGATCAGAAGCTGGACGACCATAAATGCTGTATCCTTCATTTCCTGATTATGCTCCTTGCATTGCTCATCAGTATTTTTGAGACGAGAAGCATGAAGAAGCGGCAGAGAAAATTACAGGAAGTAAGAGAAGAACTTGACTGCGAGCTGGCACGCCGGGGCTTACCCGTCACCAGCGAGCAGCAGTAACTGTCGACGGAAGAGAAGGAGGTAGCGGGATGCGTTATTATGAAATCGTTCATGTGCTTGGAATTCATTCCTGGGATATACCGGCGTTGATCGCCCTCGTGATTTTGATTGTGGTGGTGCTCTGGCACCATCACAACCAGAAGAAGCGGGATAAAGACTTTGAGGAGGAACTGGAAAAGAAAATCCAGGAAATCCGCGAACCTGCTCAGAATTCTGAAGAAGGAACAGCGGGAGTATAGGAAGGAGGTACGCATATGGCATACGTATTGGCACATACAAAATTGTGGTGGTGCTGGTGGGATCTTCTTGCATTGCTTGTGCTGGTGGCAGTCATTGTCGTTTATCTCGTCAGACGCCATAACCTGAAGAAGGAGCAGAAAGAGCTGGAAGACCAGCTGGCAAATCTGTACGCAGGCGATTCCGTAAAAGAAACAGGAAAATCACAACCGTAAAAGTACGGAACAATTACAAAGAATTGACCGCGTAGGTAAAAAATACAGCCCTGACGAATGTCGGGGCTGTTTTTTTTACCTGAAACAGTGTTGTATTGCATTATGCGGCTGGTATTACCCGGACTGCTTTCCGTACAGAGCGAGGTATTCCATTGCTTTCTCTTTGGAAATGTTCAGCTTCTCCTGAAGTCTCATCAAAATATCCTCATCCGAAAGTCCAAAATCATAACCGGTCTCAATTACACCCGTAGCTCTGCCTTTCTCAATGCCTTCAGCTCTGCCTTTTTCAATGCCCTTTTCAATACCTTCCGCAAACCCGAATTCATACTCGGCTTTTCGTATTTTCTTTTCTTCCAGTTCTTTGTCATACTCAAAAATACTCATACTGATAACCTCACTTCGATTACGCGACAGGAACTCTGTCAGGATTCCTGCCCGGATGCATTCGTTGACAGCCTGTTCCACGGCCTGGTTGAGTGGCATAGCTGACGCGTACTGTCGTACTTTACTGACATACTGTGCATATTGCTGTAAGAGGCTGCACTGCTGCAATAATTCCTGATTATGGCCTTCGTTGACATTCAGGACTGTGACGATCAATTCCAACTTCGGCTTACCGGACAGGTTCACGAACGCTGTGGACAGCTTCAATTCTGTGCAGTCCTCCATCTGTGTTGAACCATTGTAAAACACAATAAAATTCGGGGCCGGTATCTTCAAAAGCACAGTAGAATAGAGCGTCTTCTTGTCCACAAACTTCTGATATTCGTTACAAATGTAGAACAGATCCCGGAGCGGCATGTTCGGATTGAACGTCGACTGGTGCTCGTACAGATACAGATTCATGTCGATAATGAATGCGAGGTCATTTTTCATTCCCAGATAGATCGCATTCTCAAGCGTGACGATCTCCAGTTCCTCCGGATTTCGGTAGTTGCACTGATTGACCGCATTATAAAGCGAAAGCAGATTTGCACGATCCGAAAACAGCATCCGGAAAACGGTGTCCTTATAGTTACGGTTTGCCGCGGGTGTCCTGACCACATAATTTTTCTTCGATTTGTTACGATTTCTTTTGGATTTTGCCATCTCATTTCCTCCTTGCCGATGGGCTTTGCCGGGCAGGAGACGTATTGTGCCGGGACAATACCGAAAGATGTACTCTGTGCATCCGCCTCCTGCTTTTAATTGTGAATGGGTAATAAAAGCATAGATACGAATGAAGAAGCAGAATCTCTGCTCTCAGAATACAGATGGCAATACGCCATGAAATATGCTTTGAGTTATTTTAACATACAAAATGTAGTAAAGCAAGGACGAGTTTACGAGCATTCAGCGATGTATGATTTTGATTGTGCTGGTGGCAGTCATTGTCGTTTATCTCGTCAGACACCATAACCTGAAGAAGGAGCAAAAGGAGCTGGAAGACCAGCTGTCAGACCTGTACGCTGGCGATTCCGTGAAAGAAACAGGAAAATCACAACCGTAAAAGTACGGAACAATTACAAAGAATTAACCGCGTAGGTAAAAAATACAGCCCTGACGAATGTCGGGGCTGTATTTTTTACCTAAAACTGCGTTGTATTTCATTATGCGGCTGGTATTACCTGGACTGCTTTCCGTACAGAGCGAGGTATTCCATTGCTTTCTCTTTGGAAATGTTCAGCTTCTCCTGAAGTCTCATCAAAATATCCTCATCCGAAAGTCCAAAATCATAACCGGTCTCAATTACACCCGTAGCTCTGCCTTTCTCAATGCCTTCAGCTCTGCCTTTTTCAATGCCCTTTTCAATACCTTCCGCAAACCCGAATTCATACTCGGCTTTTCGTATTTTCTTTTCTTCCAGTTCTTTGTCATACTCAAAAATACTCATACTGATAACCTCACTTCGATTACGCGACAGGAACTCTGTCAGGATTCCTGCCCGGATGCATTCGTTGACAGCCTGTTCCACGGCCTGGTTGAGTGGCATAGCTGACGCGTACTGTCGTACTTTACTGACATACTGTGCATATTGCTGTAAGAGGCTGCACTGCTGCAATAATTCCTGATTATGGCCTTCGTTGACATTCAGGACTGTGACGATCAATTCCAACTTCGGCTTACCGGACAGGTTCACGAACGCTGTGGACAGCTTCAATTCTGTGCAGTCCTCCATCTGTGTTGAACCATTGTAAAACACAATAAAATTCGGGGCCGGTATCTTCAAAAGCACAGTAGAATAGAGCGTCTTCTTGTCCACAAACTTCTGATATTCGTTACAAATGTAGAACAGATCCCGGAGCGGCATGTTCGGATTGAACGTCGACTGGTGCTCGTACAGATACAGATTCATGTCGATAATGAATGCGAGGTCATTTTTCATTCCCAGATAGATCGCATTCTCAAGCGTGACGATCTCCAGTTCCTCCGGATTTCGGTAGTTGCACTGATTGACCGCATTATAAAGCGAAAGCAGATTTGCACGATCCGAAAACAGCATCCGGAAAACGGTGTCCTTATAGTTACGGTTTGCCGCGGGTGTCCTGACCACATAATTTTTCTTCGATTTGTTACGATTTCTTTTGGATTTTGCCATCTCATTTCCTCCTTGCCGATGGGCTTTGCCGGGCAGGAGACGTATTGTGCCGGGACAATACCGAAAGATGTACTCTGTGCATCCGCCTCCTGCTTTTAATTGTGAATGGGTAATAAAAGCATAGATACGAATGAAGAAGCAGAATCTCTGCTCTCAGAATACAGATGGCAATACGCCATGAAATATGCTTTGAGTTATTTTAACATACAAAATGTAGTAAAGCAAGGACGAGTTTACGAGTGAACAGTAATGTACAAAAAACATTGACAAATAAAAAATATAGAAGTATACTACCAACATAAATCATACATCGAATACGAGGTATGACAACACGAATATGGAAACGAATACGAAGAGGTATTATATCAGTACTGGAGACTGATGTAATGCCTTTTTTGTTTTGCAGGGAAGGGGTGACAGAATGCGGCATGCCATATTACTTGATTTTGGAAGTACCTTTACGAAGATTACAGTAGTGGATATGAAGCAGGGAAAGGTCATTCTTACGGATAAAACACCTTCTACTGTACACACCGACGCCATGGAGGGAATGAAGCGCTGCATGGCGTCAGCGGGCAGGATACTGACGGAACAGGAGATTAGGAATGCATTGAAGCTGGCCTCCTCCAGTGCGGCAGGCGGCTTAAAGGCAGCTGTGACGGGCCTGACAAAGGGACTGAGCCTTACTGCCGGAAGGGCTGCTGTATTCGGAGCCGGAGCAAAGATTCTCGGAAGCTTCTGGGGCGAATTAAAGGAGGAAGACATCAGACAACTGGAGAGTATGCAGCTGGAGATTCTCTTCTTTTGCGGCGGTTATGAGAAGGGAAATGAGACACTGGTTCTGAAAAATGCAGAAAAGCTTGCCTGTTCCGGGCTTCGTGTTCCGATTATCTATTCGGGGAATCAGAAGGTGGCAGGCAAAGTCCGACAGTTAATGCTCATGGGGCATAAGGAGTGCTTCCTGGTGGATAACATTCTCCCGGCTCCGAATATGCTGCATGCGGAACCGGCTCAGAAGATCATCCGTGAACTTTTTATGAAACGGATTACAAATATGAAAGGGCTGGGAGATGTGAGCAGGCAGCTGGATGCCATGATTATTCCGACTCCGGCAGCGGTTCTGCAGGCAGGAGAGCTTCTTGCACGGGGAACGGAGCATGTAAAGGGCGAAGGGATGTTTCTCATGGCTGATATAGGAGGTGCCACCACAGATATCTATTCATTTGCCGCCAACAGGACGGCGGATGGTGCTCAGCAGGTGGGTGTGGAGGAGCCTTATGCCAAGAGAACGGTGGAAGGCGACATGGGAATGAGAGAATCATCCGTCTGCCTTCTGGAAAATGTGGATCCGGCTCTTCTGGCCAGGGATGCAGGGATCGATCCGGAGAAACTGAAGAGAGCGCTGAAGTACCGGGCGCTGCATACAGATTATGTTGCTGATACAGAACAGGAATACAGAATTGACCAGCTCATCGCAAAATGGGCGATAAAAATATCCGCAATGAGGCATGCCGGAAAGCTTGAGGATGCCTGCCGGGGTGAGATCCGGTATCTGCAAAGGGGCAAGAACCTGACAGAAGTTCGTAAGATCATAGGAACCGGAGGAGTCCTGGTGAACAGCAGATCTCCCGGCTGCATTTTAAAAGAGGTGGCAGGTATCCGGGAAAAAGGACAAAAGGTTCTGCTTCCGGAGACGATAGAGACCTGGCTGGACAGTCAATATATTCTGTATGCAGCAGGACTTCTCAAAGATTACGACAAAGAGATAGCAATGAAGATTATGAAAGACAGTATACGTAAGGCAGAGAAAGGAGAGAATGCAGATGGAGATACGGATGAAACGCCGGTTTCAGGAAAAGGAGCTTCCGGACCTGAAGACTATTTTGTCGGAGGTTGATACAGCCGCAAAAGGTCTGGAAATCAGCGAGACACTTTTCTTTAAGAAGATGGGCGTAAAATCAGAGAGCGAATATAAGAAAAAAATGGCTGCAGAGCATAAGGTCATGAAGCACAGCCACATAGGATGGAATTCCTGGAAAAGTACGGAAGAGGGATTTATTAAGATCTATGAAGAGCTGACGAAGGCAGGAACCTCCATTGACCGCTTTGGGGTCTGTCTGGACTGGGTTATGGGAGTACCGGAGCAGTACAGGGATCGTTTCCAGGCAGGTTCGGGACTGATCTTCAGAAATCCGGATGAGTGGAAACGGTTGGGACAGGTTGTTCCGGTACAGCCCCATCTGGGGGATCATATGATCGGTTCCCTGAACTCTTTTGAAAATACCATGTTCGGGCTCATGGCAGGGGTGACTACCATTGGAAATGTATCCCACTATTATACCTATGAATATCCCGGCCTGGATATGGAAGAGTACCGCACCACCGACACCATCAAGGCGATAGCGCTGATGGGAAAATTCCGGGAGAAAGGCGCAGTGATCCATTCCAATCTGGATGATGGATTCGGAGCCCAGTTCCACGATCTCGCCAATATGACAGGCTATGCAAGGCTGGAACGCTATATTGTGGAAGACCTTCTGGGTGCAGGAATGTGCCATTGCTTCGGCAATCTCTTCAGTGACCCGATACTTCGTATCATATTTAACTGTGCGATGGAGAAGCTGAACAAATTCCACACTCCGGGTTCCATGATCTATGGAAATACCATAGATTTTGGTTATGATCTTTCCAGAAATTACGGAGCTATGGCTTCCTTCTCCATGGCAGATGCTATCGGCCAGATGAAGTATCCGAGCGGACATGCGATCTGCCCGATTCCGGTAACGGAAGCCATGAGAGTGCCCTCTGCAGAGGAAATCATCGAAGCCCACCACGAAGTAGACATGATGATTGAAAAAGCACCCTATTATGCAGATTTTCTGGATTACGAGAAGATAGAGTCGGAAGCGGATATCCTGGTATCCTGCGGAAATATTTTCTTCGAGCGGGTATTGAACGGATTGGACAGTATGCATATTGATATTACCCATCCGGGACAGGTGCTGGCAGCACTAAAGGCCATCGGGGTCGAGCAGATGGAGAAGAACTTCGGAGTCGGAAAAAGTGATAAAAATGCCATGAGGGGAAGAATTCCGCTCCGTCCCACCAGTATTGTAAAGACGATTACGAAGCAGAAAGAGGAGATTGTAAGCCAGATCTCCGGTATTGAAGAAAAGCCGCTGAAGGATGTGAATGTGGTGATCGGTGCCACAGATGTACACGAGTTCGGCAAAGAGTTGTGCAAAAAAGTACTGCTTGAAGCCGGTGCCAATGTATTTGATCTGGGGACCACGATTTCGATTGATGACCTTGCTGATACCGTGATTGAGACAGAAGGAAAAGCAGTTCTCATCAGCACATATAATGGAATTGCCTACAGCTTTGCAAAGGATATGATGGATAAATTCAAAGAAAATCATATCAAAGTTCCGGTCATCATGGGCGGTCGGCTGAATGAACCTATTGACGGCAGCGACCTGCCGGTGGATGTATCAGAACGGATTGCCCGTATGGGAATCAATGTAGATAATAACGTGGAAACCATGATTGATTTTATTAAAAATAAAATAGCCTGACAGAAGAAAGGAGGTGACGGTTATGTCGATGATTACATGGGTAATGCTTGCAGTCTATGCAGTAGGACTTGGTGGAGGTTCCGCATTTCTGATCGGATATTCCCTGAGCCATTAACCAAAAACGAGGAGGCGAGAAAATGGAAAATATGTCTAAGAAAAACGATGGATGGGGTTCCAGAATCGGTTACATTCTGTCTACCCTTGGAATGGCAGTCGGAGTCGGCGCCATGTGGAGATTTCCCATGCTGTGCGCAAAATACGGAGGCGGTACCTTTGTACTTGCTTTTGTATTAATTACTATCATCGCAGTTATACCTGCAGGATGGGCGGAAAGCGCACTGGGACGTAAATACAAGATGAGTGCCGTAGGTGCACTTGGAAAACTGGCAGGGCGAAAAGGAAGTGCCTTTGGATATTTTATGGCGGCTACACCGCTGGGACTTCTGTGTTATTATCCCATTGTCATGGGGATTGTGCTGGTTTATATTTTTTATACAATAACAGGATCACCATTTCTCAGTGATGTGGAGGGATTCTACACGAAAGTCAACGATAACAGAATCTTATTGTATGCCTGTGTTGTGCTGATTGTCGGTGTAACGGCGGCCATCAGCTTCCGGGGAATCCAGAAGGGTGTGGAAAAGGTCTGCAAAATTCTTCTTCCCATGATGATTGTTTTTCTTCTGATCATTACGGCTCGTGTGTTTATGCTGCCGGGAATTGCAGAGGGACTCGAGTTTTATGTGGCACCGGACTGGACCATGCTTAAGGATCCTGATCTGTGGGCATCAGCAGCAGGAATGGCACTCTTTGCAGTGGGTCTTGGCCCTGGTTATCTGCTTACCTATGGAATGTATCTGGATGATAAAGCGGATCTTGCCACGGACTTTGTGACTGTCAATGTTGTACAGCTCCTGATCTGTGTGCTCTGTGGATTTGCCACGATTCCGGCGGTCATTCTGTTCGGACTCGATCCGACTGCAGGAAAAGGATTGATTTTCATGTCACTTCCGCTGGTGTTCTCCCAGATATCAGGTGGTATGATCTGGTTTGCAATGTTTATGATTGCCCTGTTCTTTGCCGGACTTTCCACTACTCTTTCTATTATGGAGATTCCGGTTACCTGTCTCATGGGAGGACTTGGCTGGTCCAGAAAGAAATCCATTCTGGTTGTTACCTTCCTGGCACTGGCCGGAGCAATTCCTTGTGTATGGAGTGATGCATTCTTCACATTCTTCGACAACCTGATCGGAAATGTGTTCTACAGTATTACGGCAGCAGTAGTCGCATGCTTCCTGGCATGGATCATCGGTGCTAAGAAAATCAGGGAAGAATGGTACAATCCCACTTCTGTCATCAAATATGGAAGCTGGGTGGATTTTCTGTATAAATTTGTCTCTGTTCCTGCATTTATTTACTTTGCTGTTACCGCAGTCATGACCCTGATCTGATAGAAAATAAAAACAGGTATTGACAAAAAAAGAGAAGTATGATGTAATACAACTAAAGAGAGATAATACAACGCATGAGGCGAAAGATACAATGGGGTATCATAAATGTGAAAGAAGGCATTTGTGGTACTTTTTTTGTCTCATGAATCAGGAAGGAGATTTAGCATGTCAGTAGTTTCTATCAGGAAGACAGCGGGAAATGATTATGAAAGTATCCGTGCAAGCGTGCGGCAGACCATTGAAGACTGCGGAGGTCTTTCCGACATCATCAAACCGGGCTATAAGGTGCTGATCAAGCCTAATTTTGTAGCAGTACCGGATGATCGGTGTTCCGGTGGTGTAACCCGCTGGGAAGTAGTCAAGGCTGTGGCAGAAAGAGTCCGGGAAGAGGGTGCAGAGGTTGTGATCGCCGAGTCCTCTGCAGCGGGAGTTGATACAGAGGAAGTTATTCAGAAATGTGGTTATCAGGCGCTGCGGGATGAGGGATACGAAGTAATTGACCTGAAAAAACGTAAGCTTGCGAAGATTCCTGTAGAAAACGGAAAGGTCATCGAGAATATGACTTCCTGGGATCTGGTGGCGGAAGCAGATGCCATCATCACGGTTCCGGTCATGAAAACCCATGACCAGACTGAAGTGACGCTGGGACTTAAGAACCTGAAGGGACTGATCGCAGACGGACAGAAAAAGTATTTCCACAGCCATGGTGTTGTCAACGGGGTCATTGATATTATCCAGACTGTGAAGCCTGTGCTCAGTGTAATCGACGCCACCTTCTGCCAGCAGGGTCTGGGACCCATCTTCGGTGAGACGGTGGAAATGGATCTGATTCTTGCATCCAAGGATGTGGTTGCCTGTGATGCAGTGGGAAGCGCCGTAATGGGTTATGATGTAAATGCTCCGATGCTTACGGTAGAAGCCTATAATCGCGGTCTTGGAGAGAAGGATCTGGATAAGATTGAAGTGAAGGGACAGAGTATTGAGTCTGTATATCATCGCTTCAAACGCTCCAGTGAAGTGGAAATTCCGGGCCTGCCGCCTTATACTCTCCTTTTCGATGAAGGAGCCTGTACGGGCTGCCGGAATACGGTAATCAGTGCACTGATGGATCTGAAATCCCAGGGCTATGAGAAATATCTGGAAGGAAAATACGTAGTTGTAGGACCTCTCAAGGAGCTTCCACCGGAAGCAACGAAGGAAAATACGGTTCTGGTGGGAAGATGTACCAAACATCTGGAGGATAAAGGCCGCTGGGTACCGGGATGCCCGCCCGGAAATGTCTTTGTCGTACAGGGAATTGTCGGAGATGCCGAGACGGTGGGAAGACGCTACAGCAGTGAGAACGAAGCAGACATCAAAGAGGAATAAGCATGTATACCATTGTTCTGACTGTTGTATGTAAGATTTTTATCATTATGGCAGCAGGTTTCTGGGCAGGAAGGAAGAATCTGATCGATGAGAAGACCGGTAAAATACTCTCTTCGGTTCTGATGGAGATTGTACTGCCATTCAGTATTTTTTCTTCCTCTCAGCAACTGTTTTCTGCAGCCCGGCTGAAAGAAATGGGGATTTCATTTCTGCTTTCCGCCGGCTATTATCTCATTGCAATCTGTGTGTGCCGGTTTCTGGCAGGAAGATTTCATTTTACAGATTCAAAAAAGCGGATTTTTATTCCACTGGCTGTATTTGCCAATGTGGGGTTTATGGGATTTGCTGTCATGCAGGAGATTCTGGGAGATGTGGGGACACTCTATGTCGTCGTTCACAACAGTGTCTTTCAGATTTTCTTCTTCTCCTATGGACTCTGTCTGCTGAAGGGAGAAGCTAAGCTGACAATTCGTGCATTATTTGGCAGCAAGATCGTATGGTTTTCCATGGCATCCATACTTCTGTATCTTCTTCCTGTACGCTTTCCTGCAGCGGTGACAGGAGCATTTAGCTCGGTAGGAGCCATGATGATGCCTTTGTCCATGCTGATTATAGGAGCTCAGATCGGAAGGATAGAGCTCAGAAGCTTCTTCGGAGATCGCTATGCGGTTCTGGTCGATGTTCTGAGAATGCTGGTATTTCCCGTGTTTATGTTTTTGGTGCTGAAGGTGGGGCATGTAGAACAAGATACGGCAGTGACGGCCTTTGTCCTCTCGGCACTTCCATCCGGCTCTTTAAATGTGGTCATGGCAGAAGAGTATCAAAGGGAGCCGGAATTTGCTGCTGTCACGGTGGCTCAGAACATGGTACTTATGATCCTGACGATTCCTGTGGTTATTTTTATGACCGGATACCTGTAACCACAGGGGTAAAAGTAAAGACTTGCAGTCGGGGATTTTTGCTTCGATTGACATATCATAGTTATTTCAATGAGGAGGATACAAAGATTATGAAAGAACTGGCAAGATCGATTACATCACAGAAGGGTTCTTCTATCAGAAAAATGTTCAATATGGCACAGGGGATAGAAGACGTTATCAGTTTTGGACTGGGTGAACCGGGATTTTCAACGCCGGAGCATATCGGGGCAGCGGCCTGCGAGGCGATTAAAAGAGGAGAGACTCATTATACGGTAAATGCCGGTATTCCGGCTCTTCGGAAGGCTCTCTCTGAAAAAATGGCAGAAAAAAAAGGAGTTACATATGACCCGGAAGGGGAAATCATTGTGACCTCCGGAGGGGTGGAAGCACTGTTCCTCACCTTTAAAGCCCTTTTGAATCCGGGGGACGAGATCATCGTGGGAACGCCTGCATTTCCGAACTATTTCGGTCAGATTGCGCTCTGCGATGCGAAGCTTGTCATGGTGCCGCTGAAAGAAGAAGATGACTTCTGCTACAATGTGGAAAATATCCGGAAGGCAGTGACAGATAAGACCAAAGCAGTTCTGATCAACTCTCCGTCCAATCCCATCGGAAGCGTGACAGGAGAACCGATTCTGCGCGAACTGGCAAAGCTCTGTGTGGAAAAGGATCTGTATCTGATCACGGATGAGGTTTATCAGGAGTTCACCTATGGCGATACTCCTTATTTCTCCATAGCGACATGCCCGGGAATGAAAGAAAGGACGCTGATTATTGACAGTTTTTCCAAGACTTATGCCATGACAGGGTGGAGATGCGGATTTGTCCTGGGACCGAAAAGTGTGATCGGTGAAATGGTAAAAATGCAGGAGAGCGTGGTATCCTGTGTCAATACACCGACTCAGTACGCAGCCATTGCCGCACTGGAGGGACCGCAGGATGTGCTGAAGGAGATGCTTGCTCAGTACGATGCCAACAGAAAGCTGGTACTGCAGGAGATTAACAGCATGGAAGGTTTAAGCCTTAAGATGGCATCCGGTGCATTCTATGCTTTTGTGAATATTACAAAGACAGGAATGACCTCGGAGGAGTTTGCAGTAGAGCTTCTCAAGAAAGCTCACGTAGTGGTTGTTCCGGGTTCCGGATTCGGAGAGGGCGGAGAAGGCTATGTGCGCATTTCTTATGTATCCTCCAAAGAGGACACGGAAGAAGGACTGAAGCGTATGCGTAAGTTTATGGAAGAACTGATGGAAAGCAAGAGAAAGGAAGGCTGAATCCGTGAAAATATTTGTGTACAGCTGCAGAGATGATGAGAGAGAACTGTTTGAAGAATATGAGAAGGCCTGGAATCTGGAACTTGGCTACTGCAGGGAACAGCCGACCATGGAGAATGCGGATCTGACTGCCGGATACCCCTGTATTACGGTAGTCGGTACGAAGATTTCCGATGAGCTTCTGGAAAAGCTGGCCGGATTGGGAGTGAAATGCATCGCTGCCAGATGTATCGGGGTGGATCATATCAATCTGAAGCATGCAAAAGAACTGGGAATCCGGGTATCCAACATCTCCTATTCGCCCAATTCTGTGGCGGATTACGCTATCATGCTGATGCTGATGTGTCTTCGCAAGGCAAAGTATATTATGGATCGCTATAAGGTGCATGACTATTCCCTGGCATGGAACCGCGGAAGGGAACTGCGGGACATGACCGTAGGAATTGTGGGAAGCGGGAAAATAGGCCGCACCGTCATGAAACAGATTCAGGGGTTTGGGTGCAGAATACTGGTATACAGCCGACATGAACTGAATGAAGTAAAAGAGTATGCAGAATATGTAGATTATGAGACGCTTTTGCGGGAGTCTGACATTATCTCCTTCCATACACCGGGGACAAAGGAAACTTATCATATGCTGAATATGGACTCTGTCCCGCTTCTGAAGAAGGGTGTGGTCATCATCAATACCTCCAGAGGCTCCAACGTAGACACAAAGGCATTGATCGAGGGACTTGAGAAGGGGATTATCAGTGCAGCCGGACTGGATGTGCTGGATCATGAACCTACCATCTATAATATTGACCACAAGGATACACTCCTGACAGATCACGACGTGGCAGTACTGGAAAGCTACCCGAATGTGGTGATCACCCCTCATACTGCTTTCTTTACAGATCATGCGGTACGTGATATGATTGAACATGGTCTGCAGAATGCAATTGCATTTGGCGAAGGAAAGAGAATGCCTGGTGAAATAGAAGTCTAGAGCCGGCATTGAAAGAGAGGCAGAGGATGAAATTATCAGACAAGGTTACGGCAGAGTTGCTGGATATGATCACCGTTCAGAAAAAATACCACCCCGGAGATAAGCTGCCGAATGAAAAAGAACTGGCATTGCAGATGAATGTAAGCCGTACCACAATACGGGAAGTGATTCAGTATCTGGTTAACCAGAATATTCTTGAGGTCAGAAGGGGAAAAGGTACATTTGTTAAATCTGAATCGCAGACAAAGCAGGATTTTGGATTTGACAGTCTGAAGGTGATGCACCTGAAGATCCGTGATCTGTACGAAATGCGTCTTATGATGGAACCTCAGATGGCCTACTATGCTGCTTTACGTGCCACGGATGCGGAATTGCAGGAAATCATCCGCCTTCAGAAACATATTGAAGAAGTCAGCAGCCAGAAGGGGGAAGACTCGGAAGGCAACCGTCAGTTTCACAATGCCATAGCAAAAGCCACCCATAACGAATTCGGTATCAGACTGACGGAGATTACCAATGAAGCGTTGGTACAGGCTTTTGATGACAGCAATCTGCGGCAGATAATCTACAGTGATTTTATACTGGATCATCAGATGATTGTCAAGTATTTGCTGATGAGAGATGGGGACGGTGCAAGACAGGCTATGTACCTGCATATGCGTCACACAATGAAGGATTACGGCCTTGACAGTTCCGAGAATACAGAATCCCGCAGCTGTTCTGCGTCCAATGTCGATTAGCTCAATCACAGGGTCAGAGCTCCATATGGAGGTCTGGCCATTTTTGTCGTGTGGAGTTCCTCTTGTCCATCTGTCGTTGAAATGGTATAATACCGGGTGAAGCGTTATAGAGATTCGGTGATAAAACAACCGATGGAATAAGGAATGTGTGATGAAGAAAGAGGTAAAGCGAAAAGCATTTATAAAGTGGCCCCTGTATATGTCTGTGGTGCTGCTGGTTATGAGTGTGGTTGTATATGCGATTGACAGCCATGCGGGCTATGCGGCAATTGTGACGGCCTTACTCTATGCAGCGATTGCAGTGGCTGCCTATGTGTACAGCAGACCCGCTGTGCATAAAGAAATGATTTCTTTTGCCACGCAGTATGGACAGATTCAGAAACGGCTTTTGAAGGAGTTGTCCATACCCTATGCACTGGTCGGCGAGGATGGAAAGATTCTCTGGTCCAATGAAGAATTTCAGAAGATCGTCGGCAAGGCAGGCAAGCGTGGAAAGGCAGTGAATTCATTTTTTTCGGAACTGAACCGGGGCGTTCTTCCTGTGGAGGAAAATCCGGAAGTAACGCTGGCCATCCAGTATGAAGAGCGGGATTTCCGGGCGGAAATGAAGCTGATCAATATGAAAGATGATGCCGGTGTGGACGGGCTTCTGGAGGACGAGGAGTTTGCAGGCAGCCTGATTGCGCTGTATCTGTTCGAGACCACGGAGATTAACCGTTATATCCGGGAGAACCGGGAACAGCGTATGGTAGCCGGTCTGGTGTACATTGATAACTATGACGAGGCTCTGGAAAATGTGGAGGAAGTACGTACTTCCCTTCTGGTGGCGCTGATTGAGCGGAAAATCAATAAGTATTTTAATGCTTATGACGGAATTGTCCGGAAACTGGAAAAGGACCGTTTTTTCGTGGTCATGCAGGAAAAGGCGCTGGATCAGATCCGGGAGAATAAGTTTGATCTTTTGCAGGATATTAAGACGGTCAGCATTGGAAATGAGATGGCCATGACCCTCAGTATCAGTATTGGTGCAGAGGGCGCTACGTATATGGACTGTATGGAATATGCCCGCAGTGCCATGGATTTGGCCCTTGCCAGAGGCGGTGACCAGGCGGTTGTAAAGACCAGGGATCAGATTACTTATTATGGCGGCAAGACCCAGCAGGTAGAGAAGAATACCCGTGTTAAGGCAAGAGTCAAAGCACAGGCGTTCCGGGAGCTGGTAGAGGCCAAGGATAAAGTTGTTGTCATGGGACATAAGCTTCCGGACGCGGATTCCTTTGGTGCTGCAGTTGGTATTTACCGTGCGGCAAAGACGCTGAATAAGAAAGTCTACATTGTAGTAAATGAAGTAACCACATCCGTTCGCCCCATGCTGGAAGTATTTGAAGAGGCCAACAGTGGAGAACAGGGAATTGTGATCGGCAGCAGCCAGGCTCGGGAGATCGTGGATCGGAATACGGTGGTTGTCGTTGTGGATACGAACCGGCCAAGCTATACCGAGTGTGAAGAAATTCTGCGGATGACGCCGACGGTGGTTGTATTTGACCATCATCGTCGGGGAAGTGAGATTATCACTCCGGCAGTTCTTTCCTATATCGAGACCAATGCATCTTCTGCCTGCGAGATGGTAGCGGAGATTCTGCAGTACTTTGCAGATAATGTCCGGTTGAAAGGCGGAGAGGCAGACTGCATTTATGCAGGTATCATGATTGATACGGACAACTATATGAGAAAGACCGGCGTGCGTACCTTTGAAGCATCTGCATTTCTGCGGCGCTGCGGTGCAGATGTAACCCGCGTGCGTAAGATGTTCCGAAATGATATGGCGGAATATAAGGCAAGGGCAGAGGCAGTCCGCCATGCAGAAGTATATAAAGGATTTGCTTTGACCGTGTGTCCAAGTAAAGGTTTGGAGAGTCCGACCATTGTGGGCTCCCAGGCAGCCAATGAACTTCTGAATATTACAGGCGTAAAAGCTTCGATTGTATTAACAGAATATAATGGAAGAATTTATGTGAGCGCCCGTTCCATTGATGAAGTCAATGTACAGATCATCATGGAGAAGCTGGGCGGCGGCGGTCATCTGAATATGGCTGGTGTTCAGCTGGAATGCTCTATGGAAGAGGCAATGAAGCTGATCCGGGAAACACTGGATCAGATGTTTGAGGAAGGAGAATTATAGAGATGAAAGTAATTTTATTAGAGGATATAAAATCCCTTGGAAAAAAAGGCCAGATGGTAGATGTCAGTGATGGTTATGCAAGAAACTTTATTCTTTCCAAGAAAAAAGGAGTAGAGGCAACTTCAAAGAACATGAATGACCTGAAACTGCAGAAAGCCCATGAAGACAAACTGGCAGCACAGCGTCTGGAAGAGGCAAAACTGTTTGCAGCAGAGATTGCCAAGGCAGAAGTGGTTCTGGAGCTGAAAGTCGGCGAGGGTGGAAAACTGTTCGGTGCTGTATCTTCCAAGGAGATCGCACAGGCAGCCAAAGAGCAGCTGAACATGGAGCTGGATAAGAAAAAACTGGTACTTCCGAATCCGATTAAGACAGTGGGAAGCACCAGTGTTGCAGTAAAACTGCATCCGCAGGTAACTGCAGAACTGAAAGTAATCGTAAAAGAAGCATAAGGAGAAAGACAGATGGAGGAAGCGCTCATAAAACGGGTGATGCCCCATGATGAAGAAGCGGAAAGTTCCGTCATTGGTGCAATGCTCATCGATAACGAAGCGATTATGATTGCTTCCGAGATTATTACCGGGGATGATTTTTATCAGAAACAGATGGGTATGGTGTATGACACCATGGTGGAACTTTACAATGAAGGAAAACCGGTGGAACCGGTCATTCTTCATACCCGGCTGTTGGAGAAAGGGCTCCCGGAGGAAGCCTGCGGCATCGAGCAGATTTTAAGATGGATGGATCGTGCCCTGACTTCTGCCAATATCAAATATTATGCGGAGATTGTAGCGGAGAAATCCGTGGCCAGAAGGCTGATCCGCATTAATGAGGATATTGCTAACAGCACTTACGCCGGATCTGCAAAGCTGGAAGATACTTTGGCCGATGCAGAGAAGCGTATTTTTGATCTGGCCCAGCGCGGTGGAGGCGGAGATTTTGTGCCCATCCGTCAGGTGGTCATCAACGTCATGAAGAAAATTGATGCGGCATCCAAGGCAAGGGGTCGTGTCACCGGTCTGGAGACCGGATTTATGGATCTGGATTATAAGACGTCCGGACTGCAGCCTTCTGATCTGGTACTGATTGCAGCCCGTCCTTCCATGGGTAAGACGGCGTTCGTTCTGAATCTGGCTCAGCACATGGCGTTTAAGAAGGGCAATGCGGTAGCGATCTTCAGTCTTGAGATGTCCAAGGAGCAGCTGGTCAACCGTATGCTGTCCCTGGAATCCCATGTGGACGCTCAGAAGATCCGTACCGGACGCTTAAACGACGAAGAATGGATGAATCTGGTGGAAGGTTCTGCCAATATTGCAAATTCCAAGCTCTTCATTGATGACACTCCTGGTATCACATTATCCGCCATGCGGTCGAAGTGCAGAAAATTAAAAATGGAGCATGATATCCAGATAGTTATCATAGACTACCTGCAGTTAATGAGTGGAAACTCTAATAGTAATAGTGCATCCAGACAGCAGGAGATCTCCGATATCTCCCGTGGACTGAAAGCGCTGGCCCGTGAACTGAATGTACCGGTCATCGCGCTGTCCCAGTTAAGCCGTGCAGTTGAGCAGCGTCCGGACCATCGCCCCATGCTTTCCGACCTTCGTGAGTCCGGAGCCATCGAGCAGGATGCCGATGTGGTCATGTTCCTTTACAGGGAAGGATACTACAACAGAGACCTCTCCGAAGCGGAGCAGAGAGTGGCAGAAGTTATCATAGCCAAACAGCGTAACGGCCCGATTGGCACGGTAAATCTCCTTTGGATTCCGGAGTTGACAAAGTTCAGCGACATGGATCGAAGCGGTGAATAATGTAATTTTCCACTTGTATAATGCGGCTTTTTATATTAAAATAGGGGGCAGAAACCTGGAAGACAGGTAGATTAAAATTATACAAGGAGGATTTGTATTATGGCATACGTTATTTCTGACGAGTGTGTAGCTTGCGGTTCCTGCGCAGCAGTCTGTCCGGCAGAAGCTATTTCTGAGGGAGATGGAAAATATGTAATCGACGCAGATGCTTGCCTTGAGTGCGGTACCTGTGAGGCAGAGTGCCCGACCGGCGCTATTGCAGCTGAGTAATTATTCAGGAAATAAAAATGGTATCTGTATGATTCATACAGATACCATTTTTTTATACGCTATTCAGATTCATTTGCGGGACGCGGCTGGAAAAACCATTTCTTCCGCGGCTCCTTCGCTTTGACTTCTTTTATCTTTGGTTCTTTGGCTTTCTTTTCTTTCCGGCGTCCAAGAGAAAATGCTTTGTTTCCCTTCTGGCAGGCACGGATCTGCTCGTCCAGTTTTTTGTAATGGGTTTCCTGCTTTTCTTCCTGAATACGGAAGAGGTAGTCCATCTCTTTGACGACCTGTGTGGAAACCTGATGGCTCAGTTCCTTGCCCATCTCCTGCCGGGTCTCGCGCAGTGCCTGGGAGACAACCTTTCCGAGAATATACTGGAACTGTTCCATTTTGGCGTTCACCGGAGGTTCCGGCGGCTTGACAATGGCTGGTGGTATTTTTCCCTGTTCCACCTCCGGAAGAAGTGTTTTGATGGCTTTTAACTGATAGCCCTGTTCCTTCAGTTCCTTGATGTGATGAAACATGCGGATGTTATCTTCTGTATAGTAGCGGTGACCCATCTCGTTGCGTGCAATTGGCAGTTCCAGTTCATCTTCCCAGTAGCGGAGCACATGTGCTTCCACATCTACCATTTTTGCTGCGTCAGAGATGATATAGCGCTTCGTATCCATATACATCCCTCCACCTTATGAAATTGTGCCTGGCAGGATTACCTGCCGGATCAAAAATATTATATACCATAATCCCTTGATTTTGCAAGTAAATAGGAATATAATAACAACCAGATTCTAAACGCAGGAGGTATGAACAATGGCTAAGATTTCCAAAGACATGATTATTGCAGATCTGGTGAAAATAGATCAGAATATTATCCCGATTCTTATGAGAGAGGGAATGCACTGTATCGGCTGCCCGTCCGCACAGGCTGAGAGCCTTGAGGAAGCTGCACTGGTACACGGACTGGATCCGGACGTACTCGTAGCAAGACTGAATAATTTCCTTGGTGCAGAAGAGTAATCAAAGAAGAACGAAGAAAGAGGATATCCCGTTTGTGGACATCCTCTTTTTTGTGTGCTTTTTTCAGTTGTAACATCAGATAGAAGCAAGCTTCTGCAGTGCCTGTTCGCCGAGAATTACGGTGAAATGCTCCTGCATGTACGCTTCTGCTGCGGGGGTGTATTTTCCGCTGGTGCCGTACTCGGAGAGAATATTGCAGATCTTGTTGAATTCTTCCGGCTTGTGGGAAGATTTTGTAATAACCAGACAATATTCCTGGGTATCCGGGTTCTTGTACAGGCGATTGGCTCCTCTGTAAATGTCTTTCAGTACATGGGAAACAGACAGAAGCTGTTCCATACGCACGAACGTATAGAGCTTACACATGTCAAGCTCGCTGGCCAGTTCTTCGGCCTGCTTTTCTCTGCTCTCTTTAGGAGCATTTTTCAATCGATGTTCCAGAAGCTTCTGGAACAGATCCAGAACCTCGTCTGCACCGTCCGGCAGAAATTCCCGCGGGGAATCCTCCGGCTGATCACCGGAACCCTGAGAGAATCTGGAGAATCTGGTATCCAGCTCTTCCGGATCCGCCACTTTGGTAATATCTAAGATAATGCACTCATTGGGCATAGGAATCGCTTCGATCATAAGCGGAATGTTATCCGCCTCAAAACCAAACTGGTGTGAAGCCTGCTCCATCATATCTCTGAAGAGAGAACGGGCTTTCTCGGATCCGTAGGCAATCTCACTGATCTTGATATGGCGGACTTCCAGGTCATCGCGTGTCAGGATGCAGCGAATCTTATTTTCATTGATTTTTTCAATTTTCATACAATCACTACCTGCGAATTTATAGTTTTATAGATGCCAGGGTCAAAAGGTCTAAACCCACATGAGCTTGCTCATAAGTGGGTGAAAGACCTTGAGACCCGCCCCGATATGAGCATAAAAGTGGGATGTCAGTCCCACGATATGCGAATATCAGGCAGGATTGTGGGAGTGCGCAGCACGGAACAATCCGTAGGCATCAAAGTCGGGGACTTTGGCCCCCGACATCTTTTATATAGTATAAACAAAAATGAGAAATATGTAAAGCGTGACAGGCAGTGAAATCAAGGAAAAAAATCTGAATTTTTTGTGAAATACCCTTGCAAAACACAAAAGTATCTGTATAATAAAACTGTAAGTCTATTTATCTGATTCTTTTCACAATTCTGTGAAATAAATCCAGTTGTTAATTGAGCAGGAAGGGGGTAGGTATACGCGGTATGCGGGACAATAATATATCACGATGCTTTTCTTTTTGAAGCCAACATACCGCATGGGGGAAAAGAACAAAGTGGGGGATCCCGGACAGAAAAACAAGAAAAAGGGGAGAAAGCCTTTATGTCCTAAAGATTTCTAGTGGTGGGAAATCCGGCTTTGTGGTACAATAACACGGAAAGGGCAAAGCGGTGAAAAAGAAAACACCGCTTTCCAACGTGTTATCTATAGTATTGTAATACATGTAAGAGAAACCTGGCAGGAGGAGATTCATGCAGAGAGAAGACCTAAGAGAACGGGGGAATGCACCTCGTCGGAGACCCGGAAGAAAAAGAAGACTGAATCCAAAGGCTGTTCCGGTACTGGCAGCATTGCTGTTGTTTTTCCTGGTTGGAGGATTTTTTGCAGGAAAGCTTTTGTATGAAAAATATTCACCGTCCAAGGAGATGGCAGATCTGAACGAATATTTTGGTTTGTCCGGAGACCAGGATATGGCGGTGGTGATCAATGATGAGATGGTGGGCGATATGGCCCGGTTCATTGACGGAAAAGTTTATCTTCATGTGGAGACGGTCTATCAGTATATGGATTCCCGTTTCTATTGGGATGAAAAGGAGAACCAGTATCTCTATGCACTTCCGAAGGAGCTGGTCAGCGCTGCAGTGGGAGAAAGTTCCTATACCGTTGCAAAGAGCAGCCAGGATGCAGGTTATGTGATTCTGCGGACGGATGGAAGCGATGCCTATGTGGCGGCAGATTTTCTTCTGAATTATACGAATTTTATTTATGAATACAGCGAAGAACCGAACCGTGTGAGAATTACCACGGAGTTTGGAAATAAAGACGTGGTAACGGCACAGAAGAAGGCAGCAGTGCGCTGGAAGGCCGGTATCAAGAGTCCGATTCTGACCAATGTGGACAAGGGAACGGTTATGTACGTGCTGGAGGAGCCGGAGGACGTTGGCGACTGGACAAAAGTGCTGACCAAAGACGGATTTATAGGTTATGTGAAGAATAACCGTATTTCCGATGTGACCCAGGAAGAAGTAGCCGCTCCGGAATTTGAAGAGCCGGATTATACCAGTATTTCCAAGGATTATACCATTAACATGACCTGGCATCAGGTGACGAACATGGAGGCAAATAACTATCTGCTGAACAAGATTGCGGATACCAAGGGCCTGACAACCATTTCACCTACCTGGTTCTCCATTGCGGATACGGACGGAAATATTTCTTCCCTGGCCAGCCAGTCCTACGTGACTTATGCCCATCAGCAGGGTCTGGAGGTATGGGGTCTGGTAGATAACTTCAAGGATGGTGTCAGCACCTATGAGACGCTCTCAAAGACGTCCAGCCGTCAGCGGCTGGTCAATCAGCTGATTGCCGCAGCGATCCAGTATGGCCTGGATGGCATTAATGTAGATTTTGAGCTGATTACTCAGGACTGTGCCAGAGCCTATATCGAGTTTATCCGGGAGCTTTCCATTATGTGCCGGATTAACGGAATTATCCTGTCGGTAGACAATTATGTACCGACAGCATCTTCCGATCATTATGACCGGGCAGAGCAGGGCGTTTTCGCGGACTATGTGGTGATCATGGGTTATGATGAGCACTATGCAGGTTCCGAGGAGGCCGGATCTGTGGCATCCATCGGTTATGTGCAGCAGGGCATTGAGAAGACCTTAAGTGAAGTGCCGAAGGAGAAGGTCATCAACGCCATTCCGTTCTATACCAGATTCTGGAAGACAGATGCGGACGGAACGGTGACCAGCGAAGCACTTGGCATGAACGACGCAGACCAGAAGGTAAAGAATAATAATGCGGAGCCGGTATGGGATGATACCACGAAGCAGTATTATGTAGAAATTGAATATGATGGAGCAACCTATCAGATGTGGATGGAGGAGGAGACTTCCATCGAAGAGAAAATGAAACTGATCAAACAGTATGAGCTTGCAGGAGTATCTTCTTGGAGACTTGGCTATGAGAGAGCTTCCATCTGGGATGTGATTCTGAAATACGTGAATTAACTATTCAGAGCCATGCACATGCCCAAAAGGAAAGCCTCGTAGAGGCGATTTTGCGAATGTGGCTTTGAATAGTTAATTATTCATGAATGACGGACAGACCGCCGCATATACTCTACAGAGAGCGTATGCGGCGGTTTTTGAATTGGAAAGACGAAAATGGGAATTACTCATGTCTGTGATATTTATTTTATGCGCAGTGGCGCTGGCAGAGCGGGGATTTCTTCCCACGGCGGGAACCGCGGTGACCGGACAGGCGGGAAAGCGGATTGTCATCATTGATGCGGGGCACGGTGGAAACGATCCCGGAAAAATCGGCGTGGATGATTCCAAAGAAAAAGACATTAATCTGCAGATTGCAAAGAAACTGAAAGTGCTGCTGGAGCAGCAGGATCTGGAAGTAAGGATGACCAGAGAGGAAGATAAAGGACTTTATGAGGAACATTCTTCCAATAAAAAAGCGCAGGATCTGAAAAACCGGTGTGAACTGATCAATAAGACGAAGCCGGACTGTGTGGTCAGCATTCATCAGAACAGCTATCATGAGGAACCGGTGAAAGGCGCGCAGGTATTCTATTACGGAACTTCGGGGGAAGCAAAGGAACTGGCAGAGGAGATCCAGGAAAAACTCATTTCTTATGTGGATCCCCAGAATCACCGGCAGGCGAAAGCTAATGAAAGTTATTATCTTCTGAAGAAGACATCGGCGCCGGTGGTTATTGTGGAATGTGGTTTTTTGTCCAACTGGGCGGAGGCAAAGCTTTTGCAGGAAGAAGGTTATCAGTCCCGGATTGCCTGGGCCATTGCCATGGGTGTACAGCGTTATCTGAACACTGGAAATAAATAAGAATCCCACTGGCGGGATTCTCTGCCTGCAGCGGGTTGCTTTGCAACATCATTTCATACCGCCGCAGTGCGATAAATTACAGCAGGGCAAATTCTTTGGATTTCAGGCAGGATTCTACTTCTGCAATATCCTCCGTGTGGAATACCATAATCGGTTTTCCGGATTCACGGTTAAAGGACAGATAAATATAGGTGGCATTCACATTGCTGTCGTAAAGTGCTTTTAACAGTTCATGAAGGTTGCCGACCTGGTCTTCTACTTCCACGCCGAGCACATCGATGAGTTTGCACAGATAACCCGCTTTGCTGAGGGTGTCAGTTGCAGTTTCCGGGTCAGATACGATCATACGGATAATGCCGTATTCAGCGCCGTCGTTGATAACAGATCCGAGAATATTGATGTTCTTCTCTGCCAGAAGGCCGGTAATGTTCTGAATGGTGCCTTTTTTATTTTCTGCATAAATAGATACTTGTTTTAACATAATAAGACTCCTCTTTTCCTGCGGATCAGTATGAGATCCATAACAACTTTATTGTAGCAAATAGTTTTTAAAGGAGCAATGGGAAGATTGCTTTTTTTTCACGGGAATGCTACACTGAGAAACGAAAGGATATTTAGGAAAATGCTGATTTGATCAGCATTTCCTTAGAAATAAGGTGACATACAGTGGAAACAGAAATTCTGAAAATAGACAGAGAGCACATGGATCTGGCAGGACTGAAACGGGCCGGTGAGATCCTGAAAGAAGGCGGTCTGGTAGCATTCCCAACAGAGACGGTTTACGGACTGGGTGGAGATGCGCTGGACGAAAAGGCAGCCCATAAGATTTACGAGGCGAAGGGACGGCCTTCTGATAATCCTCTGATTGTCCATATTGCGGATATGGAACATCTGGATAAAATTGTAGAGAGTGTACCGGAAGCGGCAAAAAAACTGGCAGAAGCATTCTGGCCGGGACCGCTGACTATGATTATGAATAAAAGTGATGTGGTTCCCCATGGAACGACAGGAGGTCTTGATACGGTGGCAATCCGTATGCCGTCTGATCCCATCGCACTGGAGCTGATCCGCCAGGGCGGAGGCTATGTGGCGGCGCCAAGCGCCAACACATCAGGACGGCCGAGTCCGACGACGGCTCAGCATGTGTATGAAGACCTGCAGGGAAAAATCCCCATGATTCTGGATGGAGGAGCCGTTACCATTGGCCTTGAGTCCACCATCGTGGATCTGACAGAGGATGTGCCGACGATCTTAAGACCGGGGTATATTTCTCTGGAAATGGTACAGGCTGTTCTTGGAGAGGCAAAGATGGATCAGGGCCTCATTTCCAGTGATTCCAATATTCATCCGAAAGCGCCGGGCATGAAATACCGCCATTATGCGCCGAAAGCAGATCTGAAGATCGTGGAAGGACCGGTAGAAAATGTGGTCGCTTATATCAATGAAAAAGCGGCAGCAGGAAAAGTGGGTATTATCTGCACGGAGGAGACCAAAGACCGCTATCCGGCAGGCGATGTAAAATGCATTGGTTCCCGGAAAAGCGAGCTGTCCATTGCAAGCCATCTGTTTGCAGTACTCCGTGAATTTGACGAGGATGGCGTGG
>CAVFMZ010000037.1:0-24996 GCA_963623675.1 Firmicutes bacterium CAG:176
GCTATACAGCCCCGCCACTCACCTCCACGTGTTCTGTAGTGTGTCAGTCTTATAGGTAAATAATATCAGAAGGAAGAAGAATTAGATAGCGAAAGCCAATGTACACATGTTTCATGACGCATTGGTGTCTTTCGCAGAAAGACGGGTAATATGTATGAGTGAATGGAATGATCAAAACATTTGGATCTTGGTCCTATTGCACTTGCGGTATTTGCGAATGTAGTCTATCAAATTTGCGTCAAGGGAGTTTCAAAAGATATGGATTCAAAAGAAATGATTGAAAGTGCAAAACTAAATCTTCAAAATATAGAAACAATAATAGATGTAAAACATAATCCAGTAGTTTCAGTATTTATTTCATCAATTAAAACGGTTCCATACATTGGTGATTTAATTGATGATTCTTTAGAATATGCATTGACAGATTTTCAGAGTAGAAAACAACAACAACTTTTAGAAATCATTAATAGTGCACCTGTAGGGACAGTTACATCTGATATGGTAAATGATGTAGAATTTATTATGAGTTTTGCGAAAACAAGGAATGCGGTCAATAAGTTAGCAAACGGTAACAAGGTGAAATTTTATGGTAATTTACTGGTGAATGGATACTTAAGTGAAAGAGACAAAATATTAATAGATGAGTTCGACGAATATCTGGAAATAATAAATTCGCTTTCATATAGAGAATTAGAATACTTGACATTTTTTAAAGAGCATTCAGATAAACATAAAGGAAGATTAGTGTATCAGAATTGAAGAGAGTTTAAGTTAGAGTTCCGAGATAAATTTCAAAACAGAGATGCATATTCTGCATTTAAGCGTTTACAACGAACTGGTTTTATAAGCGAAGTGATTGAAACGGCGAAAGTTGAGGGAAAAATGTTGTCATTAGATGTTAATTCTATTGGATTTGAAATAGAACCAGAATTTTCTCAATTTAACGAAATGGTATTGGGAAAATTTTAATGGGAATCAAACAACTTGGGTTTGTCAACATAATAAAAATAGGGAACTATTGCGGAAAAATATAAGAAGAAAGTTCCCTATTTTTTGTTGCTGTTTAGGGAACTTTTTGATAAAATTATAAAAGAAAAGTTCCCTATAGGAGAGGAATAAAGTTATGAATAGTTTTAATGAGATTCAATCTTTGCTTCAGGAAAAAGCAGATTTTCAGGCAAGAATTAATTTGATTCCGTATGATGGAAATCCGGAAATAAAGGAAAATGCGAGTGGTAAATATTTATATATGAGAAAACGCATTGGCAGCCGGCTGACTTCCACGTATGTGGATGTTTATTCGGAAGATTTGTATCAGCTGTTATTAAGAAATGCTAAGGAACTTAGAACACTAAAAAAGAATATAAGAAGAATTGAAAAAAGATTAGCAGAATTAGGATATAAGGCCACAGATTTAAGCATAAGAGTGATTCAAAATCTGGATTTTGCCAGAGCTAATATGAAAGCCAATATATATGATCAGGCAGTATTGGAAGGTGTTGCAACCTCTTTTCCACAAACAGAAGATATCATAGATAATGGCACAGTTAGTGGAATGACGGCAAATGATATACAAAAAATACTAAATTTAAAACATGCATGGGAATTTATCCTGGACACAGATGTTATACAGGCAGAAACAGATTATTATTTGTTATGCCATATAGCTAAATTAGTTAATGAAGGGTTTTTTAATGATGGTGGCAGAATAAGAGGAGTGCCTGTTACAATCGGAGGTAGTTCATACAAACCACCTATACCTGTTGAAACTATTGTAAAAGAAAGAATTCAGGAGATTCTCATATCAGGAAAAGAGGCAATTGATATTGCAATAGATCTTTGTATGTATAGTATGAAAACACAGATATTTATTGATGGAAACAAGCGGGCTTCAGTGATATTTGCAAATCATTATCTTATTGCACATGGACAGGGCTTTTTAGTAATCCCGGAAGAACATGTTCCAGAGTTTAAAAAGAAATTAGTTTCCTACTATGAAGGTGAAAATATTGAGAATATTCGCACATTTTTAAAAGAAAAGTGCTGGAAAACTTTCTAAAGAGTGTAATGCTATGTAAAACTATAATTCTGATATAAATTTGGTCAGAACCTTGGGCGTTGGGTGAGGTGATAGAAATTGAACAATCCAAGAGCGGTAATAGGAACGAACTCTTGGGGGAGTGCTGCATACGGGAAAATAATCCGGGGCAGGTTCGTGAGTCGGTGGACAAGGATTTAAAGGATTTTGCTTTGCTGGCCTCTTTTTCTTGAATCGATGAATGAAAGAGCATCCACAATTTTGATGAAAGATAAAAAGCAAAAAATGAAATGGCCGTTTTGATTTTGAATTTGATTTGGATAAATTAAATGAAAAGAAGCAGAATTACACCTGCTTTTCGTTAAAATGTAAGTCTGTAAAGAGCAAAACAAAATGAAAACAGGGGAAATTGAGAGGATACAGACAAAAATCTGTATCTTTTTTGATGCTAAAAATTATACGATTTTGTCCTACAAATTGTAGGAAAAGGGAAGCGGGATATGGTAGGAAATGCGGCTGGAATTTCGACCTGGTTTTGATAGAATAAAAAGTGTAAAGAGAAAACAGAAGTGATTGGAAGTCCAAGAACGTACAGATTAGGGGGCGGCTAAAATGATAATTATTGGTGAAAAGATCAATGGTTCCATTCCGACAGTGGCAGAAGCAATTGCAAACAGAGATGCAGAGCTGATTAAACAGAGAGCAATTGCACAGGCAAATGCAGGTGCAAGTTATATTGACTGCTGTGCATCTGTTCCGGAAGCAGAAGAAGTAGAGACACTCAAGTGGATGATCGACTGTATTCAGAAAGTGACAGATCTTCCGATTTCCGTTGACAGTCCGAGTGCAGATGTTCTGGTACAGGCTTATAAATTCTGCAAGAAACCGGGTATTTTCAACTCTGTGTCAGGCGAGGGTGACAAGATTGATAAAATTTTCCCGGTAATGGCATTACCGGAGAATAAGGACTGGCAGGTAATCGCACTGCTCAGTGATGATACTGGTATTCCGAAATGTGCAGAAGACAGACTGAAAGTATTTGAAAAGATTATGGCAAAAGCCAAGGAGTACGGAATTTCTCCGGATCGTATTCATATCGATCCGCTGGTAGAAATGCTTTGTACATCCGAAGACGGAATTGCAATGAACGTGGAAGTAATTTCAACCGTAAGAAAATTATATCCGTCCATTCATATTACAGCAGCTGTCAGCAATATTTCTTTCAACCTGCCGGTGCGTAAGCTGATCAATTTTGGATTTGTTGTACTTGCCATGAATGCGGGACTTGACAGTGCAATTATGGATCCGACCAACAGAGATATGCTGGGTCTGGTATATGCAACAGAAGCACTGCTTGGTCTGGATGATTATTGTATGGAATATATCGGTGCCTACAGGGATGGCCTGATCGGACCGATAAAGAAATAAAAACCTAAAACGACAATTTTATCAATGGAGGGATACAAAATGTCAAAAATCACAGAAGTAGCTGAATTAGTAGAAAAAGGAAAAGCAAAACTGGTTGGTGCAGCAGTTCAGGGCGCACTTGACGAGGGATGCGATGCAACAGAAATTCTCAACAGCATGATCGATGCCATGGCAGTTGTTGGAGACAAATTCAAAAACGGAGAGATCTTCGTTCCGGAGATGCTGGTAGCAGCCCGGGCAATGAAAAAAGGTGTAGAGGTTCTGAAACCGCATCTTGCAACAGGAGCAACCGGAAGCATGGGCAAACTGATCATTGCTACGGTAGCTGGAGACCTTCATGATATTGGTAAAAACCTGGTAGCTATGATGATTGAAAGTGCCGGATTTGAAGTTATCGACCTTGGCGTTGATGTACCGGCATCCAAGATCATTGAATGCTACAAAGAGAATCCGGATGTAAAAGTAATCGCATTATCTGCGCTTCTTACTACAACAATGCCGTCTCTGAAAGACACCGTTGCAGCACTTAATGCAGAAGACTTCAGAGGCAAGGTAAAGGTTATGGTCGGAGGTGCTCCGATTACGGATGCATTTGCAAAAGAGATTGGTGCTGACGGATATTCAGAGGATGCCGCAAGCGCAGCTGTCCTTGCAAAATCCTTGGTAGCATAAATGAATATAGAATCCCATAAGTAAAAGGGCCGCTCTGCATTGTCTGTGTATGTCATGGACGGCAGGGCGGTCTTTGATTTATAATAACTACCGGAGGAGAAAAAATGTATCATATCAGATTTATTAGAGAAAGACTTGATCTTCAGGTGTCTCCGGGAATGACGGTGCTGGAAGCAGAGAGAAAAGCCGGAATGATACCGGATGCACCTTGCGGAGGGCAGGGAAAGTGCGGAAAATGCAGAGTCAGAATTGAGGGACAGGAGGTACTTGCCTGCCGGACGCAGATCGACAGAGATATGGAAGTGGATACACTGAAAGAGAACTCCGGGTATGAGATTCTTACAGAAGGACTTCAGAGATCTGTCCGTTTCCAGCCGGATTTGAGACAGCAGAGAGTAGTGATTGAAAAGCCGGAAACCGGGGATAATCGGTCGGACTGGGAACGTCTGCTCAGTCAGCTTCCTGTGAAGGATTCCATAAAACCGGATCTTATGCTTGCCTCTTCTTTGTATGCGTGCCGGAAGCAGGCAGCGGATTGGTATGTAATTTATACAGAGAATGAAATTCTGCAGATCAGCCAGGAACAGAAAAAAATGTGTTTTGCGGCTTTTGATATCGGAACCACCACAGTAGCAGGCTATCTGATGGATGCGGAAACGGGCCGGGTACTTGCGGTGAAGAGCCATATGAATCCGCAGACACAGTATGGTGCAGATGTCATTATGAGAGCTAATTATACGCTGGAACACACGGTGGAGCCGTTACGGGACAGTATTCAGAAAGAGCTGGATCAAATGCTTTGCGAGCTTGCAGAGGAAGCGGATATCCGGAAAACAGATATCTATCAGGTGTCTGTCGTGGGAAATACCTGCATGCATCATCTGTTTCTGGGAATCTCTCCGGCATCACTTGTACATGCGCCTTATAATCCGGCGATTCGCCAGAGCCTGGCGCTGAGGGCAGCGGAATATGGTCTTTATATTCATCCAAAGGCACAGCTTTTGCTTCTTCCGGATATTGCAGGGTATGTGGGAGCTGATACCTGTGGCTGCATTCTTTCCCTGCGGCAGGATCTGCAGGAACAGATCAGTCTTATGATTGATATCGGAACCAATGGGGAAATGGTTCTTGGAAATAAAGATCGTCTTGCATGCTGTTCCACAGCGGCAGGCCCGGCATTCGAGGGTGCTAAAATAGAGTGTGGAATGCGCGGAGCTGCAGGTGCAGTCGATCATGTGGAATATAAGGACGGAATCTGGAATTATACAACCGTTGGAAATGCAGTGCCTGTTGGACTGTGCGGGTCAGGATTGATTGATCTCGTGGCACAGCTTAGAAAAGCAGAACTGATTGATGAAAGCGGACATCTTGAAAGCGGGCAGGAGATACCGGGCAGGTTTGCGCTTGTTCCGCCTGAAAAGACGGCAAATGGAAAGGGGGTCTATCTGACACAGAAGGATATTGGGGAGGTGCAGCTTGCCAAAGCGGCAATCGCGGCAGGTATTCAGCTTCTTATGAAACAGCTTTCCATAACAGAAAAAGATATTCAGACAGTTTATATTGCCGGTGCATTTGGAAATTATATGAATCCAAGAAGTGCTGCCATGATTGGCATGATTCCGGTATCTCTTCTGGAAAAGATTATTCCGGTTGGAAATGCGGCCGGGGAGGGTGCCAAAATTGCGCTGCTGAACAAGGCAGAGAGACAGGAAATGGATCAGATGACCCACCGCATGGAATTTGTGGAACTGGCAGTTTCACCGGAATTTCAGGATTGCTTTGTGGATGAACTATGTTTTCCGGAGCTGTCTTAAGGAGGTAAATATGATTGACATAAAAGAACTGGAAGAGATGGGACGGAAGGCAGGTTTCACGCATGTAGGACTTCTTAAAAGCAGCACAATAGAACTGATGCCGGAAGTACGGGAGATGTGCGAAAAAAATACCTGCCATATGTATAACAAACGCTGGAGCTGCCCTCCGGGATGTGGTGATCTGAAAGACTGTCAGGGAAAAATCGACCGGTACAAAGAAGGAATTATTGTCCAGACAGTAGGACAACTGGAAGATCCCATGGATGGGGAAACCATGATGGAGACGGAAGCAATTCATAAAAGGACGTTTTATGAATTTGAAAAAGTACTCAGAAAACGGTGGCCGGGGATGCTGCCCATTGGTGCAGGATGTTGTACCAGATGTAAAGAATGTACATATCCGGATGCACCCTGCCGCTTCCCGGAACAGGCTTTTTCCTCTATGGAAGCTTATGGAATGCTGGTGACTCAGGTATGCAAAGCGAATGGGCTGGAGTACTATTATGGACCCTGTACCATTGCATATACCAGCTGTTATCTTCTGGAATAACAGAAACGATGTTGCGGGTTGAACACATTGTCCGTAAACCATGGCCGTTACTTTGTGTTTTAGACACTTCTGACTATTTCATTTTCCGTTATTGCTTTCTTATTTGCATGTATGATACAGTGTGTTTATAGAAAAACATGGTAGTTGTGCACAATAAAATGCAAGAAAACAATGACAAATAAGGCATATTGCCATGGCATTTCCCAAAGTCCTGCAGAAATACCCGGGGGAAGACAAACGATTGTGAGTCACAGCAGGATACGGAATGACTGGACGATATGTACGAATACTATCGGGCTTTTGAGCCGGACAGGGGGTAAAAATTGAGCAAATTTAATGAAGATGAGTGGAAAGTGATCGGTACTCATACACAGTTTGGCATTTATGGAGCACCTGATATAGAGGCTCCAAGCTACAATTATCCGATTACACCAAAAGAAAATATGCTGCGTATGCTGCGGGGAGAAAAACCGCTCTGGGTTCCGAATCAGACGTTGGAAAACAATGCAATTCAGCCATTGGTTATGGATGATGCAAGAGCAAGAAATTTTGGCGGAACAGACTGGTTTGGGATTGAGTGGGAATATGAGCCTCTGACAAAGGCAGCTATGGTGAAGCCGGGAACAAGACGGCTGGATGATATTGAAAACTGGAAGACACTGGAATTTCCGGATCTCTCTAAGATTGACTGGGAAAAGGATTATAAGGAACGCTACGAAGGAAAAATTTCAAAGGACCGGCTTTCCTATTTCATTATTGTAAATGGTCTTTTTGAGCGTACTGCAGATCTTACCAGCTTTGAAGATACCTTCTGTTATCTTCTGGAAGAACCGGAAACCCTGACGGAATTTTATGACAAACTGGTAGAATGGCATATTGAACTGATTAAGATTGCAAAGAAATATTATCATGTTGATATGATTCTTTTCCATGATGATATGGGAACACAGATTAATACATTCTTCTCACCGGACACATACAGAGAGCTGTTTTTACCGCAGTATAAGAAGATCACAGATGCAGCACATGAGTTGGGAATGTATGTCTGTCTCCATTCCTGCGGCTGTATTGCAAAGTTGATGCCGTTGATTATTGAAGCAGGTTTTGACGCGTGGGAAGGACAGGATTCTGCCAATGATAAGAAGGCGATCATTGATGAATACGGAAAAGACCTGGCGCAGTGTACCTTGTATATTATACCGGAAGATATGAGTGATGAGGACGCGATTGCAGATATCCATAAACGGGTAGACGAATTGGGCGTTACCGGAAGATTCGCGTGTCGTCTGAGAGATAATAAGCCAGACAGAGCAGTTAATCTGGCAGAAGAACTTTATCGCTACAGTCGTGAAAAATTAGCAGAACAATAATGGGGGAGAAACATGGGGAAGGAAGAACAGAAGAAAAAAGGTCTTAGTGGCGCGTTAAAGAAGTTTTATGGAGTTGGCGATTGTGGTTTTACGCTGATGTCAAATATTGAAAGCTATTATTTCAGCTTTTTCCTGACAAATCTGGCACAGTTCAGTCTGCCGATGGTTACATTTATTACAACCGTATCCAGTACAGTAGATGCACTGCTCTCCTGGATCTACGGTGCAATTCTTAACAGTATTAAACCGATGAAATGGGGCCGTTATCGTTCCTGGCTGATTGTGATTCCCTGGTTGGTTCCATTCTTATATGCATTCCAGTTTATTAAAATTGGTGACGGAATGTTGTCGGCAGTCATTATTATTATAGCGGCTGTGGCCAGCCATGTGGCATGGAATTTTGCATATGTGGCAAATGTGTCCATGATCTCAGTAGCTGGAAGTACACCGGAAGAACGTTCTCAGCTGTCTTCCACCAGAGCTGCATGGGCAAATCTTTCCAAGGTTATCTTTTCTTATGTAGGCCCTGGACTTGCTGCAGTTATGGCTGGAATCATCGGCGAAGTAAATCAGTATGGTGCAGCTGCATTTGTACTTGGCTGCATTATGGCAGTTCTTTATTATGTGCATTTTCGTATGTTCGACGGATACGAAGTTGTTCAGTCGGATACTGCAGATAAAAAAGCAGCGGCAAAAGACAAAACAGGCGGAATGGATCTGATCCGTGCACTTCTTCAGAATCCTCCACTGATCGCACTTCTGATTGCCGATCTTGCAAAATTTATGTTTAACTTCGTACTTATGGGTGTTGCAGCTTATTATTTCTCTTATATTGCAGGAAATGGCGGTATGCTTTCTGCGTACATTCTTGTAACCAATATTTTCTGTGTTGCAGGCGCATATCTCAGTAAGACATTGAGCAACAAGTTCAGTACCAGAACGACCACCATCGGAGTTATGGCGTTCCAGGCAGTACTTCTGCTGGTATCTTATATGTTCTATGGCAATGTAACATTAGTAATCGTGCTTATGAGCGTTGCAATGTTTGGCTATGGAATTACATATGCATGTACACCGGCACTGTACGGTGACACGATCGTATACAGTGAGTGGAAAACGGGAAAGAATGCAGCCGGATGGATCAGTGGTCTTCAAAATGTACCTTTGAAAGTTTCCATTATGACCAGAGGAATTATCATTTCTGGCTGTCTGGCGATGGGTAATTTCAGTACGGAAATTGATCCTGCACAGGCACCGGAAGAATTGAAAAGAGCGATCAGTATCGGTTTTATGGTAATTCCGGCTGTAGCATTGATCATCGCTGTATTGGCGCTGCTCTTTGGATTCCGGCTGACCCGTGAAAAAGTGAATCAGTATGCAGCGGAGATTGCCGCTCGTTCTTAGAAAAGGACGGAACTTTATGAGCGAAACAATCAGATTTTATCTGAATCTCCGGATGGTAGCAGATGAGATGCAGCCCCGGTTTCCGGATTGCGTTTTTGTTCCCGGCGAGGATACCTGTTGTCTTCAGGGAACCTGCTTCTATCAAAAAGGGATTTGTCTGGAAAAACAATATGCTTATATTGTAAAAGCAGAAGACTTGGAAAGGGAAACAGTGCCGCCAGTGCACTGTTCCCTGATTGTTTTGGGAAAAATACCACAAAAATGGCGGGAGAGCAGTCATAGTCTGCTGGAATTGCCGGCAGAGACGGACATTCTGGAACTTATGAATCTGTGTCAGACGATCTTCCGAAAGCATCTTTCCTGGGCGGAACAGCTTCAGGATATTTTTGCGATGGAAGGCAGTGTGGATGATCTTTGCAGGGCCAGCGTGGATTATTTTCAGAATCCCATTTTTGTACATGATGCGCAGATGACCATCATCTCCTGTCCTGTCTGGAGAGAAAAGATGATTTCCTGGGAACGGGATGACAGAACCGGTTGTATGATCATGCCGCTGGAAGAACTGAATGAACTGAAAACAGACCGGGAATATCGCGATACCATGGTTACCCGGAATGCACAGTTTTTTTCGGCAGAACTGAGAGGATATCGGGATATTTATGTGAATATCTGGAATGCCTATGGCAGTTATGAAGGGCGTCTGGTGATCTGTGAACTGGACAGTGATCTGAAAAAGGGACAGTTCGCAGCAGCAGAATATCTGGCGGAGCTGATAAAACTGACACTTGCCAGAAGAGGAAAGCTGGATAATACATACAGCAGAGCACTGGAACGGATGATCATCGCGATGATCCAGGGAAAGGAAGTGCCGGATTCGGAGATCGTCAACAGAATCGGGCAGTGTGGCTGGAAGCCGGATGATACTTATATCTGCATTCGGATGGAGGCAGAAGAACAGGAAGGAAATCCCGGATCTGCCGCCAGTGTCTGCAATTATGTGGAGGCCAGAGTGGCAGGAACCAAGGCTGTTTTCATGGAGAACCATATCTGCATTATTATTAATCTTTCTATTAATAACCATTATAAATCAGATATGGCATGTATTCTGCGAGATGGTCTTTTTAAAGCAGGAGTCAGCAATCCATTTCACAATTTTATGGCACTGGAGCGATATTACAGACAGGCTTCTGTGACCCTGGAATACTGTCGGAAGAAAAATGACATGATGTGGTATTACACGTTTGATGACATTGCCGTGGATTATATTTCTGATATTTGCTGTGGAGAATTTCGCCCGGAGGATCTGTGTGCTTATGAATTGGTACAGTTAAAAGAATATGATGAAAAAAATAAAACAGAATTGTATAAGACGTTGGTCACTTATATATTGAGCGAAAGAAATACCGTAGCTACTTCTTCAAGCCTTTATGTGGGGAGAAGTACTTTGTTCTATCGGTTGAAAAAGATACAGCAGATCACAGGACTGGATACCGCTCATATGGCACAGCCGGAACAGAATCTGTATCTCAGGCTGTCAATTTATATTATGGAAAAAGTATTTGAAGAAAACAAATCTGAAGGGAGAGATTTTTTATGATGACACCAAAACAGAATTTACTGGAAACTTTAAAAAAGGATGGAAAGCCGGAATGCTTATGTAACTCTTTTACGATGTTTCGGGGAATTCCAGGCGACCCCTGTTTTAAACTGATCAGAGGAAACCGGGTTCGTGGAACCAATTCTTATGATCAGTGGGGAACACTGATTCTTTTTCCGGAAGATGCTCCTGCAGCAGTGCCTTACGTGACAGAAGAAAATCAGGTTATCAAAGACATTACAGAATGGAAAAAATATGTAAAAGTTCCGGATCTGATCGGAAAATGCTCTGATGGATGGGAGGATGCCATTGCCGCCAAAGAAAAGATCGATCAGGACAAGTATCTTACCATGGTAGTTATGGGAACCGGAATTTTTGAGCAGCTTCATATGTTGATGACATTTGAAGATACGCTTATGAACTTCCTCCTTGAGCCGGAATCAATGCATGAACTGATCGATGTGATCTGCGAATACCGTCTTACCTACATGAAACTGGTAGTAGAACATCTTCATCCGGACTGCATTGTCTCTCATGACGACTGGGGATCCAAGACGAGCCTCTTTATGTCACCGGATGTATGGAGAGAATTTTTCAAAGAGCCTTATCGGAGATTGTATGATTATCTGCATTCCCAGGGTGTTATTGTTATGCACCATGGAGATTCCTACATGGAGCCTATTGTAGAAGATATGGCAGAGATTGGCGTTGACATCTGGCAGGGCGTTCTGAACACCAACAATATTGCAGCTATTTCAGAGAAAGTCGGTGACAGAATGCTTCTGATGGGCGGCGTGGATTCTGTGATTGACAGAGAGGATGCCACAGAAGAAGAGATACGAAAAGAGACCAGACGTGCATGCGAAGAATATGGACATCTGAAAGGATATTGGCCTGGAATTACCTATGGCGGACCTGGCACTATTTATCCGCACGTAGAAGAGATTGTGATCGACGAAATCAACAGATACAATAAAGAGCGTTTTGGGGTGGCGATTTCTTAATGAATATGGAAGAAAAGGATCTGTATTTACAGCGAATCGGTTATGCGGGAGAAACGGCAGCTGACAAAGAATGCCTGGAGACATTGATGGAACGGCATCTTAAAAGCGTTCCGTTTGAAAATCTGGAACCCTATGAAGAAGGGAAAGTGCCTTCTCTGGAAAGTGCGGATATTTACCGTAAAATTGTGGTTCAAAAACGTGGAGGCTATTGTTTTGAACTGAACAAGCTGTTTTATGAACTCTTGAAAACCATTGGATTCCAGGTGATTCCCATAGGCGTGCGGATTTTATGGAACAAAGAAAAGCTGCCGCCTATGCTGCATCGGGCTACATTGGTGAAGCTGGAAGACGGCATCTATTACTGTGATGTTGGATACGGCGGTCCGGGACCGAAATGCCCGATGAAGCTGGAGGATGGAATCCACGAAGAAAAAGATGGAAAATTCCGTATTACCATGCACCCGGAAGGGACAGGCGGAGAGATTCTGGTGGAACGAAAAAAGAAAGAAGATTATCTTCCGATGCTCCGGTTTTCTCTTCGACCTGCAGTGGAAGAAGATTTTGAACCGATGAATTTCTACTGTGCAAAGTCGCCCAATGTATTATTTACACAGAAAAGAGTTCTGAGCCGAAATACTGCCAACGGAAGTGTGGCGCTTACGGGAAATGAACTTACGATTTTGAATGTAAATGGAGGTCTGGATCATTGGGAAGGAAAAACAGACGAGGTCATCAAAGAGTGGATAAAAACTTATTTTGAAATACAGGTATAAAATGCAAGCAAAGAACCGGTGTCATGATGATACCGGTTCTTTTTCCTGTATTAAGAGAAAACAGATTTGTAAAAGCAGACGGTTTTTGGGATTGTCCAGGTCGATCTTTGTGATCTTCTGAATACGTTCCAGCCGATATACCAGAGAGCTTCTATGGATAAAAAGTGCTTTTGCTGTTTGAAGGGAATTTCGTTCATGCTCCAGGTACACCTGCAGCGTGTGATAAAGCTCAGTCTTGTTTTCCTGATCATAATGAACCAGAGCGTCAAGCCTGGAAGAAACCAGGAGCTCCGGGCTGATTTGATGACTTGCCTGTGAGAGAATGTATTCCAGAAGATAGTCATCGAAACGATAGCACCATATCATGCTCTGACTTTTTTTGCCAAGATCAAGGGCAGCCACTGCCTGCGTGTATCCCTGTGGGATATGCAGAAAATCCCGCAGCTCGGAACTGACGCCGGTTTTGAACAGACCTTCCCTCATAATAATAGCCAGAGAACTGATCACATCAGCGGCAGATGAATGGTTAAAGGACAGATTTACAATGACAACGATGCCCTGCTGATACATGAATGCAAGTCCCTCTGTTATCTGTGCCTCGATGTGTCCGAGTGTGGCAATGGAAGAGTGCATACGGTCATCTTGCTGCTGCGTTTCCAGACGCAGAACGAGATAATGATCATGACGGTTCCAGTTCAGATACTGAATCTGATCTGTGACAGTCTGCAGTTCTGCGATCTTTCCGGAAAGATAGTCCGTAAAAAACTGCCGGGCATCATTTCCCATGGAAATCTGGAAAAGATTGTGACGTTTGATACAGAGTTCAATAAAAGAACCAAGATATTCCAAGGCAAACCAATGTCCAGGCTGGAGTTCTGTCTGAAGCTCACTTACACACAGACGACCCTGATAACTCCCGTTTACCCAGAGATTCATGTAGAGAATACGGTATCCACGTAATTCTTCAGAATAGATATGAACGCCTCTGGTAGTGAGCGTCTGCTGATATTCTGCATCCAGCTTGAAGTCCTGAATAAGACTTAAGGGAGCGATCAGGCGGCCGGTACGCTTATCATGTACCCACTTCGACATGCCATTTACATGCCTCGGGGAAGAGAGGATGTAAAAATTGGTGTCGTGTGCAAAGATTGGATTGTGAAAAATCTCAAGACTGGCTTCCAGCATTTCATCCAATGGATTGGTACTTCCCAGAGAAAGCTGGAGCTGAATCGACCAGTTGTAATATTTCTCAAAAGTCTGCTGCAATTGATTAAATACATCTGAAAAAGAGAAGGTTCCACGGATCAGCAAAATACGGCAGCTGTCCGAAAAGCAGGAAAGGTCTCCGGTTCCAAGAACTACAAATGCACAGTTTCTGTATTTACGAAATGAATCCGAAAGATCTTTGCCGAATACAAGATAAAGAAAATTAGAGTGCAGAGGTTTGTTTGGCTGATAAATACGGAGCCCGTCAAGGGTCAGAGGATCTTCCCGGCAGAAGACAGAAACCTCTGCTGCCTTATCCGCAAAATCGTCAGCCAGAATCTGAAGATTTAGATGGAAACCGGTATATTGTTCCAGGTCGATGTCGTCGATATTGTTCAAAATAGTTCTCCTGTAAAAAGAAATCTTTATTTTATCAGAAAAATTATATCATAGAACTGAGAAGAAACAAATAAAAAAGCATAAAATTCTTTGTGCATAATCACAAACAGAACTGTACAATAAGTAGGAAACAAAGCGAAAAGAATGAAGATGTGTGCGGATTTACGGAAGGAGAAAGTTGATTTATACTGAGGTTATTGAAAGTGGGAGGAGGACGTATTCATATGCTTACAGCAACACAAAATTTACTCGAAACAATTAAGGTGGATGGAAAACCTGACAGATTATTAAAACAGTACGAGGGCGCAACATTTTTCCCGCCAAACCCGGCGAACAATTATGTACGTGGAAACCGTCATCGTGGAATGGAGCCGATGAAGGATCTTTTTGGAACAGAGATTCTCTGGCCGCAGGAGCAGCTGGCTGCAATGCCGCATGTAACGGATGACAACAAGGTAATTGATGATATTACAGAGTGGAAATCACAGCTTAAGATTCCGGATATTGTAGGACAGTGTTCTGATCCGGCTTTATGGGAGCCGTTTAAACAGAAAGCGCAGGAGATTAAAGATTCCGGAAGTCTGTTCATGGCATTTATGCCGACAGGTGTATTTGAGAGACTTCATTTCCTGATGGGATTTGAGGATATGCTGGTGAACTTTCTGCTGGAGCCGGAAGATATGATGGATCTCTGCAATGCCATTGGAGAGTATCGTTTCCAGCTGACGAAGATGATCGTTGATAATCTTCAGCCGGATATTATCCTGTCACATGATGACTGGGGTTCCAAACAGGCTCTGTTTGTAAGTCCGGAAACCTGGAGAGAATTCATTAAACCGCAGTATGAGAAATCTTATAAATATATGAAGGATCATGGCGTAATTATCATGCATCATGCAGATTCCTTTATGGAGCCGATCGTAGAGGATATGGTAGATCTTGGAATTGATATCTGGCAGGGAGCGCTTCCGCAGAATGACATTCCGAAGCTTCAGAAACAGCTGGCTGGACGAATGACTCTTATGGGAGGTATTGATGCATCTATTGTTGACCGTGTAGACTCTACAGAAGAGGAAATCCGTAAAGAAGTCAGAAGAGCCTGCGAAGAGTACGCACCGGGCGGACATTTCATTCCGTGTATTACCTATGGCGGACCGGGCTGCCTGTTCCCGCATGTAGATCCGATCATTGACGATGAAATTGCAAAATACAATAAAGAGGTATACGGAATCTGATAAAGATTATGGAAAAATAATGTATTTGTACAAAAAAGACTGTTTTGCAATCTGATATGGGATTGTAGAATGGCCTTTTTTGCTATAATATAGATAATAACGGAAAATAAAGCAGGAAGGGTTCAAAACAGGAATGGCAATACTTGAAAAACTGACACAGGCAATCGAACAGGGACATCCCAATGAAACAGAAGAGCTGGTAAAAATTGCCCTGGAAGAGGGCGTTGATCCGGTAGTGCTCGTTGAAGAAGTGATGGTACCGGCCATGCGTAAAGTGGGTGAAAAATATAAAGACCAGCAAGTGGACATTCCTGGGATTCTTTCGTCTGCAAGAAGTGTTCAGAAAGGGTTTCAGATTGTCAAGGAACTGAAAGCAGATTACAGCAAGAAAGAGTGTGGAACCATCATTCTGGGAACCATAGAAGGGGATCTTCATGACGTGGGAAAAAATCTGGTTGCCATGATGTTTCGGGGAGCCGGATTTAACGTCATTGACCTTGGCGTTGATATTTCAGAAAAGCAGTTTCTAAGAGCGGTAAAAGAGAACCCGGAGGTCTCCATTGTCTGCATTTCTTCTCTGCTCAGTACAACACTTCAGGAACTGAAGCAGGTGGTAAAAGCGCTCCGGAAAAATGATCCGAAGCACAAATATAAGATTATGATAGGCGGAGGCGCCGTGACAAAAGAGATTGCTGAAAAAATAGGGGCTGACGGTTATACAGATAACTGTGTGGATGCCGCAGAGATGGCAAAAAAATTCGTACTGCAATAGTTGTGGAGGAGAATGGATGAAGCTTTCATCGGCCTATATCCTGGAACAACTGAAGAAAGAATACAGGATCCAGGAACAAAGAGAAATTTCAGGAGAGGACGGATATCTTCGTCCTTTTTTCTGTCTTAATTATGGAAAAGAAGCTGCAGGACATGTAAAAATAGCCGCTGCAAAAGCTACTTCAGGGGAACAGTGGGAAGAGAATGTGTTATGGATTTTATGTGGAACGGAAAAGTGCAGCATTTTTGCACCATGTATTCAAATTACAGGTCTGCTTACAGGGGAGATGGTTTCACTGGAAGCCAGTGTCCTGAACAGTGTTCAGCGTATGTTTGATCAGTGCGATGCATGGGAAAAGACGCTGCAGGAAGAAGTTCTTGCAGGCAGAAATCTGCAGAAAATTCTGAAACTTTCGGCAGAATTTCTGGAGAATCCTCTTCTGGTAATGGGACTTGATTTTTCGCTTCTCGGAGAGGCGGGAACCGATGCTATGCCGGAAAAATCGAAACTGTTTCATGAAGATGGAATTGATATGGAAACCATGAATGCCCTGATGCAGAGTGCAGAATACCAGAAAATGCAGGAATTCAGGGATGTGGTTCTTTTTCCTGAATATATCAATGGAGTTCGAAGTCTGAACAGAAACTTATTTCCGGAAGGGAAAGAAGTTTACAGGGTAGTCATGCATGAGTGGAACCGGCCTTTTACGGAGGGCGACCGCTGTCTTTTTAATGTACTGGCAGATTATCTGGAGATTTTCCTTACATACAGTGCGACGCTGGAAGGGGAAGACGCTCTTGTCCGCATTTTTCAAACAATTCTCAAGGACCGAACAGCCGATTATATGGAGATGAGCAGACGATTGTCGGTATATGGATGGAACAGTCAGCATACGTATCTTTGCCTGCTGTTACAGCTGACATATCTGAACCAGAAGAACCTGTCTACGAATGCCATCTGCCAGTATATCAAAAGAAAATTTCCGCAGTCGGTCAGTATGGTCTTTGAAGGGGAGATTGTCACTTTCTTTAATATGACGCTTCTTGGAAAAAATGAAGAAGAAGTTGGTGGTATGTTGACGTATTTTATCAGGGACAGTTATCTGAAAGCGGGATATTCCAGATGCGTAAAAGGCCACATGTATTTTCGCAGGCAGTTTGTACAGGCGAGAATGGCATTGGATGTAGGAAGCAGAAACAGACCTTATGTCTGGATTCATCATTTTGATCAGATCGTATTGACCTATATTATGGAACAGACCACCAGACGGCTTCCGGCATCCATGATCTGTCACGAAAATCTTCTGAAACTGAAAGAAACGGATGAAGAAAATAAATCAGAATATATGAAAACTCTGAAAACATATCTGGATGTAAATTTAAGCGCGACCAGAGCTGCAGAAGAGTTGTTTATTCACAGAAGTACATTCCTTTACAGACTGGAGAAAATCAAAGAAATTCTGCAGTCCGATCTGGATGATCCGGATGAAATTTTTTATTTAAATTTTTCATTCCGGCTGCTGGAGCAGGAAGAGTCATTGGAAGAATGAGGTTCATAAATCCAAGGTGGCTGCAACCAAAATGTTGAATATTGTGGAGATTGTTGGATGGAGAAGGCAGAGTGGAAAGTATTCTTTGATGGGGATTTCTGGGGACACCCGGGGAAGGATCACGCAGGAACAGAGATCAAACTTGACAGGCAGTTTGATTGGGCTGGACATCTTTGGTCAGTTCCAGCGGTATACGCGTGTGGCAAAGGTCTGATAATTGATTTCTGTATGCGAGTGGAAGCGGAAGATATGGAAAATTCGTTTTGCTTTGACTTTAATCCGCAGTTGGAATTAAATGGAAAAATAATGACGAGTTCACATGGATGTTCTGTGAGTTTTAACGTCTGTGTGCCGGATGAGAATGATGTGGAAGTAAAAGCGGTTATGGATCATTATGGTTTGGACACATCTTACGGCTGGGTAATTTCCAGAAATGCATTTCTATGGCCGTTTAAGCATCGGCCAAAGATAAAAACGCTTTCTCTGATCATGGAACAACGGCCGACTCAGATACCGGGACCGCATTTCAAGCCGCGTGCATCTGGTGATTTGTTCACTTTTAAACATCCGGTCAGCGGAATGGAGTATGTATTGACAGTACAGAAGCTGGAGCAGCAGACCATACCTCAAAATCGGCTTAGTTCGGGCTGTTGGATCTATCCGGAAAACTACATAGCCATGAGCTATACTTTATCACCGGAACCGGATGAGTATATTGTAGTCTGCGACTGTAACGAGGGCGACAGACCGCGGGAAATCGTGTCAGATGAAGATAATGATTCAGTCATTGGATTTTTTGCTATTATTGGTGGTGCAGATGGACTGACCATGATCACATGCGCAGGAAATTCACAGGAAAAACTTTATACAGCGGCTTCTTCTTTTCATTTTGAACCGATTCTGGACGATATCGAGTGGAAAATCATGTTTAGTGTCAGGCAGTTTGAACAGGAAAAGTTTGTACTGTTGCCAAAAGGAGGAAACCATGCTGACGATTTTAACAGAAAAGAACTAATTGTTACCATGGATAGTAATCGACAGGCAGAGATCCGCAAGATCTTGTCTCAAAATGGGATCGACTATATAATAAAAACAACAAATCTGCAGAATTCGGGTGCCCTTGACAGCCAGAGAGGTCATACGGGTAATATGGGGATTGATCAAAATTATTCATATGAATATAAAATCTATGTACATAAAACGGATTATGAAACTGCGGTGGGATTAATCAAATAAAGCATTAATGGGGAAGATGTAAGATAGGAGGAGCCTGTAATGAGTGAGAAAGCAGAAATTACTTTTATGCAGACAAGATTGATTAGACTTGCTTCAGAAGAATGGCATTTGTCAATGGAACAGATTATTGATTTGTTCAAAAAAGCAGATGTTCTCGAATATATAGAAAAGGGTTATGGGATCTTTCACTGTGAAGGCGATGAGGTTGTACTTGAGGATATCACAGAGTTTCTTAATAGAAAGGGGATAAAGATTAATGCTTGAGTTAAAAGACGGACTTATTCTCTATCATGGAAGTTACTGTGAAGTAAAAGAACCCGACCTTGGAAAGTGTGCTAAAAGAAAGGATTTTGGACAAGGATTTTATTTAACTACGTCAAAGGATCAGGCAGAAAGTTTTTTGAAAACTTCAATAGTTAAAGCAATGGCAGCTCATCGAAAGAAAAAATTGTTCACTGAAGTCGAAGGTGAAATGGAAAAATATGATGTTATTGTAGGGAAGATTGCGGATGATGCAACAAATTCTACTCTTACAGCTTATCTTGCAGGTGTATTTGGAACTGCAGGCGAGAAGGAAGCGGATGATTTCTGTATAAAACAGTTGTTACCTAATAAACTAAAAAATCAATATTGCTTAAAAACAGAAGCAGCTATTGAGTGCCTGAAATTTTTGGAGGGTGAGAAGATATGGCTGAAGTAACGATTTCGAAAGAAAAAAAGGATTACACAATTGATCTTCTTATTACTATGGTAACGGATGAAATTGCGGAAGAAACAGGCAGGGACAGAAAAGAAGTATTAATAGATTTTTTGCGGTCCAAGACAGGCAAGGCATTGTATGATGAAAAAACAAAGCTTTGGTGCAATGGCCCATCATATATAGCGGAATTATATATGGAAGAATTAAAGAAAGCCTGATATGAGAAAAGGTAGAATAAAGCATTGATGGAGGAAATGGATATGACAGAATGGGAAAAAGCGCAGAATGGCTATTTATATGATGCAAATTACGATAAGGAAATCGTAGACGCAAGAACACGTTGTGCGGATTTGTGTTATGAGTTCAATCAGTGTAGGCCGTCTGATACGGAAAAACAGAAAGAACTGCTGGGACAGATCCTTGGAAGTATGAAAGAAAATCTGGTGATTACGGCACCATTTTACTGTGATTATGGATTTAATATTTCCATTGGCGAAAATTTTTATACGAATCATAATGTCACGATTCTTGATGGTGCGAAAGTTACGTTTGGGGACAATGTATTTATTGCTCCGAACTGCGTATTTTCCACAGCAGGACATGCCATTGACAGCGAGCAGAGGGGAAAAGGTCTGGAAATTGCCCGGCCGATTACGGTTGGAGATAATGTCTGGATTGGAACGAATGTATCCGTGCTGCCCGGAGTGACGATTGGAAGTAATACCATTATCGGTGCCGGAAGCGTCGTGAACAAAAACATTCCGGAAGGCGTGATTGCTGCAGGAAATCCCTGCAAAGTAATTCGCGAGATTACCGAGGCTGATAAGAAAAAATATCCTGTTTTTGATGAAAGTCATGCGGAGCATTAAAAGCAAAGTTCCAGTTTATCGAGATAACCGTTAAAAAAATGGTTAATGAAAATGGAACTGTGGAGGCAGGAAGTATGTTGAAAACAGAGAGATTAGTATTGAGAAAATGGCTGGAGATGGATGCGGAGAGTCTGTTTGAATATGCGAAGAATCCGGAAATTGGTCCGGTCGCAGGATGGCCGCCACATAAATCAATAGAAGAAAGTCTGAATGTGATTAAGGATGTATTTAATGGTGCGGAATGTTATGCCATTTGTGAAAAAGAGAACGGAAAGGCAATCGGTGCGATAGAACTGAAACTGAACGGACATACGGATATGACAGAACGTGAGGATGAATGTGAACTGGGATATTGGCTGGGACAACCGTTCTGGGGAAGAGGTTATGTGCCGGAGGCTGCCAGAGAGATTTTGCGTCACGGTTTTGAGGATCTCGGGATGAATACCATATGGTGCGGTTATTACGATGGTAATCAAAAGTCAAAACGAGTGCAGGAAAAAGTTGGATTTTTATCATCATACAGCCGAAAATGTCCCGGTGCCGTTGCTAAATGAAACCAGAGTAGAACATATAAATATAATGACAAAAGAGCAGTGGGAAAAATAGTGGAATTTTAGGAACGGAATGGGATGAGAAGTTTAAGACTAAGAAATATATCGATAGAAGAACTTGATCAGATCAGAGAACTGTACTGGAGACTTTTGGACAGCTCTCCGAAATATGGCCAGATTTTGCAGTGGAAAAAGAATATTTATCCCAATGATGACGATTGGACTGCTTATATTGTAAAGGGTGAAATGTATTTGATTTTGCAGGATACAAATGTGATTGGGGCAGTAGCGGTGACCAATGCACAGCCGGAAGAATATCGAAAAATTCACTGGACAGTTAAGATCGAAGATCAGGAAGTAGCTGTGGTTCATCTGCTGATGATTTCGCCTGAATATCAGGGACATGGAGCAGCAACAGCGGCACTTGATGAGATTATCAAACTGGCAGCAGCTAAGAAGAAAAAGGCAGTACGACTGGATGCAATCAGTACTAACATACCTGCACAGAAACTGTATGAAAAATATGGCTTCGTGAATTGCGGAACAGCGCAGGAATATTATGAAAGTACCGGAGAAACGGAATTCATATTTTATGAATACATGCTGACGGAATAATAGTACATATTGTGAAAAAAGTGAATTTTCACATCTGTACAGTGAATAAAAGGTGAATTTTCACTTTTTGTATTGGAAAAAGTGAAAATCAGAGTATAATATAGGATGACTACAGGGGAATTATTAAAAGGAGGGACAGTGTATGCAATATGAAAGCGAGCGTATTGAATATAAATCTCAGATGGTCAATGATATTTATAAGGAAGTCGTTGCATTTGCGAATACTGACGGTGGCGTTATCTACATCGGTATTGATGATAATGGCAATCTGACCGGTATTGATAATGTGGATGAAACTTACACTCGCCTGACCAATGGCATTCGTGACGCTATTGCGCCGGATGTTACCATGTTTGTAAAGTATGTCCTGCAGGACAATAAAGTGATCCAGATTGAAGTTGGAGAAGGAAGCTATAAGTCTTATTACTTGAAATCCAAGGGGATGAAGCCAAACGGTGTTTATATTCGGCAGGGAGCCTCCAGCGTACAGGCATCTCCGGATCAGATTCGCAGAATGATCAAAGATTCCGATGGAGATGTATTTGAGGAAATGCGTACAGTGACACAGGAATTGTCCTTTGAGGAGGCAGAGCGTACTTTCAAGCGGTATAAGGTTGATTTCTCTGAAGAAAAATATATTGCGCTCGGTTTGCGTAACATTCACGATGATCAATATACCAATCTGGCTATGATCTTGTCAGATCAGTGCCAGCATACCACGAAAATTGCTGTGTTTGGTGATGAGGCGAATATTACTTTTAAGGATGCAAAGGAGTTTGGTGGGTCAATCTTCAAACAGCTTGATGATAGTTATGCGTATCTGATGCTCTGTAACCGTACTGCTGCTACATTCAAGGGATTGGAAAGAGTTGAACTTTCTGATTACCCGGAAGACGCTTTACGTGAGGCATTGCTTAATGCACTTGTACATCGTGATTACAGCTACAGCGGCAGCATCATTATCAATGTCAATGACTCTTGCATAGAGTTCATTTCTATCGGTGGTTTGTTGCCTGGTCTTTCTGCTGACGATATCCGTAATGGCATTTCTCAGCCACGTAATCGCAAGTTGGCTGAAATTTTTCATCGTTTAAGATTGATTGAATCTTACGGCACTGGCATCCGCAAAATCTATGCACTCTACAAAGATTGTGCTGTGCAGCCACGTATTGAAGTTACGACCAATACATTTAAACTGGTACTGCCGAATATGAATGCCAGTGGTGCCATTATTGAAAGTATGGAAGAAACACCTGAAAAGACATCCATAATAATTACTCCGCAAATGAAAATGGTGATAGATTATTTAGCCGAGTATGGAGAAATGACAGATGAAGATCTGCAGGAGTTGCTAAATATTAAAAAGACAAGAGCTTATTTGCTTACTCGCCAGATGAGCGAAAGCGGACTGATTGATATTATCGGCAGAGGTGCTGCAAAGAAGTATAAGCTGAAATAATCCAGGGAGAAGCGAATGTCAGAAAAATATTACCTTCCTGTTTTGTATACAGAAGAGGAACGCAAGAAGTATGCAGAGTGGGGAATAAAAAAAGAAAAATTTCTAATGCCGTTTGCGGTTGTTACGATCATCATAGATCTGATTGTTATATTTGGAACGGTTGTGGTGCTTTTTAAGATCAGGGAACGAGAGCCATATTTTTCAGCATTTTTATCAACCTATGGAGGACTGATCAATGACATTGCATACGGAGTGGCGATAGTACTTACTGTATTACTTATAAAACCATTAGATATGATATTGGATATGGTTTATAAAAAACCGCAGGAACCTCAAATGCTTTGTCTGACGCCAACAGAAACCGGTGTCCGCTATATGCTTAGCCGGGGAGTATACGTACTATTTTCAGGAACTCTGAACTGGAACGATTGGGAGAACGCTATATCAACAGAGACAAATGAAATACATATTGGGGATACGATTTATCGAATCGGTTTAAATACGATTGAGTCCATTTATCCCAAAAACAAACAGCATCCGTGGATGGACAGGCCGAAAGAAAAAGTGGAAAATTCGATTCATTTAAAAACCATATCCAGAAATTTTCATGGTTATCTGTTGTCATTAGAAGAAAAAAAGAAGGAACAAGCATATATTGAAAAAGTGCAGTGATCCATGTATATTAAAGCGGAAAGTTAGTTTTGAAGAAGAGACGAGAAAAGGAGGTGTTACATTTGCAGATTTCAAGCAGATTTACTTTAGCAGTACATATTCTTACCTGTATCGAGGTATTTAAAGATGAATATAAAGTTACCAGTGAATTTTTAGCACAGAGTACCAATGTGAATCCGGTGATTGTGCGAAAAATACTTGGACAGCTGAAGGGGGCTGGTATCGTAACGGTTGCCAGAGGTTCCGGAGGAGCGGCCCTTGCACGGCAGCCGCAGGAGATCACGTTTCTGGATATTTATCATGCGGTGGAGTGTGTAAATCACGGGGAACTTTTTCATTTCCATGAGAATCCCAGCTTGTGCGAAAAATACTCGGGCAGCTGAAGGGCGCCGGTATCGTAACGGTTGCCAGAGGTTCCGGAGGGGCGGCCCTTGCACGGCAGCCGCAGGAGATCACATTTCTGGATATTTATCATGCGGTGGAGTGTGTAAATCATGGGGAACTGTTTCATTTCCATGAGAATCCCAGTGAGAAATGTCCGGTGGGAAGAAGCATCCATCTGATCCTTGATGACAAACTGGAAGAGGTTCAGAAAGCGATGGAGGAAAAATTGCAGTCCATTACACTGAAAAATGTATTGGAGGACGCGGGAAAATATGTAGGATAGCAATGTGGAGCAGGCGTTTCAGCTGAGCTCCATATTTTTTTGAAAAATTAAATTGTAACTATTGACATTACAACGAAACAAATATATAATCCATATTGTAATAAAGATAGTTACAACAAAACGAAAGAAAATTTGGAGGTATTGATCATGAACAAAGTGGTAGAATTTTTACAGAAAAATCCGGTGCAGTATCTGGCAACTGTAGGACGTGACGGAAAGGCAAAGTGCCGCCCGTTTATGTTCTGCTTCGAGCAGGATGGAAAACTCTGGTTCTGCACCAATAATACAAAGGATGTCTATAAAGATATGCTTGCAAATCCGGAGGTTGAGGTATCTGTTTCTTCACCGGAGTACGCATGGATTCGTCTGCATGGAAAAGCTGTATTTGAGAATAACATGAGCGTGAAAGAAGGCTG
>CAVFMZ010000038.1:0-21557 GCA_963623675.1 Firmicutes bacterium CAG:176
TTTTTGTCGGATTTCGCTATTGATAATATCATTCCAATTACGTTCTGTCAAGCACTCATTCTGAATATATTTTGTAAAAAAAGAACCGCATTACGGTTCGCAGTTATGCATATAAGTGGAAATAACAGACTGTGAGCGGAACCGCTCGCGCTAAGTCCTCGATCCAGCGGTACTAACCTTCGAATATCGCTCACAGCTCATTCTCAGGAAGTACCGGGACTGCGGACGTTCCTTTCACAGTGAGTTATTTCCACTCTCCAGTTCATTGCCTGTGAACTATAGCGGAATGGCTGTTTCCTATGAGATCTTCTTCTTTTTTTCAAGGTACCCTGATCCTGACCATCTCCGGTCTTTTGATTAAATTTTTAGGATTCTTCTATAAAGTATTCCTGGCACAGGCCCTGGGTGCGGAGGGAATGGGCATCTACCAGCTTATTTTTCCCGTATTTGCCGTCTGCCATTCCCTGACTTCGTCCGGGATCGAAGTGGCAGTTTCCCGCTTTACTGCCCGGTCCCGCGGCCGTGAACAGTCGGACTATCTCTGTGCCGGACTGTTTCTGACTTTAACGTCTTCTTTAGCCGCAGGCCTGATCCTCTGGACCCGGTCTGATTTTATCGCTCTGGTACTGCTTCACGAGGAAAGATGTGCGCCTCTCTTAAAAATTCTGGCAGTCACCATTCCTCTGGCAGGCTTCCACGGCTGCTTCTCCGGATTCTGTCTGGGCCGGAAAAATGCATCGCTCCCTGCCCTTTCCCAGCTTGCGGAGCAGACCGTCCGCATTGGATCTGTCTGGGTTCTGTATCACATTTTTCTGCAGGAAGGCCTGGAAATCACGCCCATGCTTGCCACTGCCGGTCTGCTCACCGGAGAAATCGCATCGGTTCTCTTCATGCTCACCTTTGCTGCCAATAAAACTCTGCTGCCCTCAGGCCTGTCCACCTGCTTTCACCGGTGCCGGACGCTGCTTACCATGGCCATTCCCGTGACTGCCAGCCGCGTGAGCCTGACACTGCTTCAAAGTGTGGAAGCGGTGCTCATTCCCCTGTCGCTCCGGCAGTCCGGCCTTTCCGCCGCCGAAGCTTTAAGCCTGTACGGAATCCTCACCGGTATGTCCCTGTCTTTTCTGCTCTTTCCCAATGCAGGCACCGCATCTTTGTCCGCCATGCTGCTGCCGGTAGTATCGGAGGAGCAGGCAAAAGGAAATATGCAGAAAATCTCCCAGGCCATCGAACACACCCTTCTCTTCGGTATGAATATCGGCATTCTCTGCATGGGAATTTTCCTGTATTTTGGAAAAGAACTGGGCACGCTGTGTTTTCATCAGCCTCTGGCCGGAGAATTCTTACAGACCCTGGCATGGATCTGCCCGTTCCTCTATCTGTCCGGAAACTTAAGCAGTATTCTTCACGGTCTTGGAAAGACCTCGGTTACTTTTTTCAACCAGCTGACCGCGTTGCTGGTCCGGATTTTCTGTATTGTGCTCTTCGTTCCCCTTACCGGCATCCAGGGAGTCCTGTGGGGCATTCTGGCCGGAGAACTTCTCCTGTCCTTTCTGGGCATCCGGTCCGTCGCTGCCTACGTCACACCTTCCATTGGCCTCGACGCCTATGTACTGAAGCCTGCCGCCGCCATGCTCTTATCTGTAGGAGGAATTCATATGCTCAAACCCGCTGCCAGTATTTTGGGGCTGTTCCTGCAAATTGCATTGATGTGTCTTGGATATGTACTTCTGTTATTCTCTTTTGGTATTTGGAAACTGCTGCGTCCACTTTTTCGCGTCAAAGCATCAAAGTAATGTATTTACAATCAGAAAAAACTATATTATAATGAAACGCAGTAATGCAAACACACAAAGGAGACTGTTATGGGATTCACATTTAACAAAAAGCTGCCGATCCCCAAGGAAATCAAGGCCATGTACCCGCTTTCCGAGAGATGTGCAGCATTAAAAGCACAGAGAGATAAAGAAATCGCCGATGTCATCACCGGAAAAGACGACCGTTTTCTGATTATCGTCGGCCCGTGTTCCGCAGACAACGAGACGGCTGTTATGGATTACCTGCACCGCCTGGTTCCGATTCAAGAGCAGATCAAAGACAAATGTATCATCATTCCGCGTATCTATACCAACAAACCGAGAACCACCGGTGAGGGATACAAGGGAATGGTTCATCAGCCGGACCCGGAAGCAGCACCGGACCTTCTGGAAGGCCTTATTGCTATCCGTAAACTTCATATCCGTAACATTGAGGAGACTGGCCTTACCGCAGCAGACGAGATGCTCTACCCGGAAAACTGGTGGTATCTGGCAGACCTGCTTTCTTACGTAGCAGTCGGCGCCCGTTCCGTAGAGGACCAGCAGCATCGTATGACCGTCAGCGGATTTGACGTACCGGCAGGTATGAAGAACCCGACCAGCGGTGATATGACCGTTATGCTCAACTCTGTTGTTGCTGCTCAGCATGCTCATTCCTTTATTTACAGAGGATGGGATGTGGATACTTCCGGCAACCCGCTTGCCCACACGGTACTTCGCGGTGCTGTCAACAAGCACGGACAGGTACTTCCGAACTACCATTACGAAGATCTCCGCCTGCTCAGTGAGCTGTACGCAGAGAAGAACCTGAAGAACCCGGCATGCGTGGTTGACACCAACCATTCCAACTCCAACAAGCAATATCTGGAGCAGATCCGTATTGCCAAAGAGGTACTTCACAGCCGCCGCTACAGCGACGACATCCACAAACTGGTCAAAGGTCTGATGATCGAGAGCTACATCGAAGATGGCAGCCAGAAGATCCATGATCATGTTTATGGAAAATCCATCACTGATCCCTGCCTTGGCTGGGAGAAGACCGAACGTCTTCTGTATGAGATTGCAGAGACCTGCTAAAAACAAAGCCGAACTTTCAAAAAGATCCACGCCGCATTTCCGGCATGGATCTTTTTTTCTTCTTATTTCACATGTTTCTGAATAAAATCCAGCACAATTTTTCTTGTCTCTTCATAAGCATTGGCCGTCTCAAACCGGCGTTCCGGGTGCCACTGCAGCGCCAGAATCTTCATTTCATCCGATCCATAGGCTTCCACCACATGATTTTCCCGGTCAATGGCCAATGGCTCAAAGCAGGGCGCCAGCCCTTCCTCGTAGATGCAGTCGGAGTGGTAATTGTTGACCCAGATATTCCGCTGTTCTTTCACCAGCCACACCTGATGGTCCATGCCTCTTGTTCTGGTCACCGGAAGTCTGGGATGATACCAGAGTTTTCCGCCAAACATGACATTGATGTACTGCATACCCCGGCAGGTAGCGATAATCGGAATTCCATGTGCCACACAGTAGTGGATCACCTGTTCCTCCATCCGGTCACGGTTAGGCTGCAGTTCATCTTCATGAGGCCGGTCATACATGGACGGCGGCAGGGAACCACCTCCCACCACAATGAGCAGATCCCGCTTTTTATTGAAAATCATTTCCATATTCTTGGTAAAATTGGAAATGGTCTTCGGAATAAAGCCCAGCAATTCATAGAACCGCACATAGCCAGATTCCAGAATATCCACCGGGTCGCCATACTGATTTACTCCTTCTCTCTGGGTAATAAGGGCGCTCAAATTCCGGTACTGGATGCCTTCCTCGATCTTTCCTGCCCGGCAGTCAAGGCTTAAATAACTCAACGAAGATACATAATGGTAAATCTTCTCTCCGCAGCCAATGGCCGCCGGAATCTCAAACTCCGCACAGCGGATAGCCATATGGGACGCAGCTCCGCCAAACCGGGTAATAAATGCTTTGATTCCTTTTGTAAATATCCACTCATATCCAGGATCTGCTTTGGGAACCACCACAATCTTATCATGGATGTCTGCATCCGGTTCCTCATCCAGCAACACCACCTCTCCTTCTACTTTTTTCGTGGTAATGAAGTTAGGCCTTGCCTCGTAGACCTCTACCACATTCAGACTCTGGCGGTTCAGAATCACCTCCGGCAGATACAGTTCCCGGAATTCCTGATATTTCCGGTGTCTTCTGACAATTTTCTCTTCCAGGCGGTCTTTCAGTTCGTCCAGACTCATATACTGGGGCAGCTGAAAATCCTCGATTTCCAGCCAGGAAAGGTCATTTCTGGAAATTTCCATAATCGCTCCCGCACGTACCAGAAGCTCCAGAATCAGACTTAAAGACTTTGTAAACTCAAATTTAAAATATTCCCGCTGCTCAATGGCATGCCGGATAAAATGCACCAGCTGCTTCCAGGTCACATGAAGCCCGGCTTCCGCGATAGCCTGTGTGAGTCGGTCCGGATCCAATGCATCTTCTCTCGGCACCACTTTTCTCTGGGACCGGGACGGGCAGGGCCGGAAATTCATCTGGTCATAACGTTCTGTACGGATATCGTAAGTGCCAACCCGCAAATGCCCATATTTCCGGTTAAATTCCGCCCGGCTGATTTCATCCATGGAAAATGCCCGGAAATCTTTCTCAAACTCCGTAGATACCGTGGAAATGGACTGCATGAACGCATCTGCATCTTCCTGTGCAAACCAGGTCTCCTGTCCGTTTTCTCTCTGTTCCTTCGGTCCGTTTTCTGTCAGGCTCCTGAGAAATGCTCTCGCCATAAATGCCATCCGAGCCTGGCGCGCAAACTGGGGCGTCCCATAATGCTGCAGTCCCGTGCGGAGGCTCTGCACCGCCTGCATAATCTGGTGGATGGTCGCTGGTCCGCCATGCAGAAGTTCCTCTTCTTTTACCCGGATTTCTTCCAGTTTTTTCAGACTGTCCATATCTTCTTCCAAAATCTGGTCAAATTCCGTGATAGCGTGTTCTGTCACCGCCTTCAGATTTTCCAGAAGTTCCGATCGGTCCTGCTCCGAAAATCCAAAATCCAGTAATTTTCTGGTCCGTTGTTCCGTTCCAAAATCATAACTGGAAAATACAATTTCAAATTCAATTTTATCGTGAGCCGTCAGGTTATGCCGCAGCGCATTCTGATAGTAGTGAACCAGCCTTCTTGCCAGGTCTTCCGACACGCCCTGGGGAATCAGCGAATAAAAGGCATATTCCAGACAGATATAAGGCTTATTTCCAATCCGATGCATCAGATCTTCTGAAAGTTTCCGAAAACCAATTCCTGCAATGCCCTGATTCCAGGCACGATGAGTGATAATGGCCCGGTACAGAGAGTAGTCCAGAGGACGCGGATTATTTCCAATGATCTCCGACGGATTCCAGAAAGCCATATCCGACATCATCATAGGCTCCCCTGTAATCACATTTTTGTGATGCATGTACATATCCGCCGCATTTTCCAGCAGATAAAAAAACGCGGGATCATCGTAATTACTGCCCTGTTTGTAACTTGCCACAAGCGGACGCATCTGGAACAGAATAATCTTATTTTCTTTGTCAATGGCAAACTCAATATCCAGAGCCAGCCCATCCATAATGTGTTCCAGCTCCCGAACCGCCTTCAAAAGCTCCTTCCATGGCGTTTCCAGTGTATTTTCATCCACATTACGGACCACCTTCATCATCCGGCCTGCAGAGCCACTGGTGACACTGTCCGTAGAACCGGTCTCATCATAATTGATCAGATAGTAGGGCTTATTATTCTGAATATCCCTGGTAAATACAACACCGCTGCAGGCTACATTCAATGCCTGACACTGAATCAGTACCTGTTCATCCGCCAGGTTGGAAATATCCTTCCGGTATGACGCAATGACCGCATCCACCGCCGCAATAATCTCCTCTTCACTGGATGAATCCACATCCAGAATACTTTTATAATGTCCTGCATTGGAACGCTGGAACGAATCCTCCGCCGAAGAAGAACTGCGAACCACAATCCGCCGGCCCCGGAACTGATCCATAATCTCATGGCAGACTTCCAGCTTGTCCATCTGGTAATCCCGGACATAGAGAATATACATTTCTTCAATGGTCGATTTATGAATCAGGCTTCGCAGTGCAAACAACGTGTCCGCCTTTGTGGAAATCAGTGATTTATGCTGTTCCATCTTCCTCTCCCCTTCCTTATTTTACAGTGTATTTCCTATACGGCCAAAAAAGGCGAAAAAGCTCTTGAAAGCTTCTGCGCCTTTGCAGTTCCTTATCGTTCTCATCCTCTCGGATGGGCTTTTCGATACTCAGTTGTAATCCCCGGCTGAAATTCCGCATAAATCTGCGTGGCAGCCATGTCCGTATGTCCCAGCATTTCCCGGATAATCTGAAGTCCCGCTCCGCCTGCCGCCATGTGGGCCGCACAGGAATGTCGGAACATCCGTGGTGTAATATCTTTCTCAATTCCGGCTCTGGAAGCATAGCCTTTCAGCACTTTCCAGAATCCCTGTCTGCTCATGGGTGCGCCGGAACAGTTGAAAAACAAGAGATGATCGTCCTCATTTTTCAAAAAAGTATCCCGGCCCTTGTCCAGATACATCTGAAGGGCTTTGCCTGCTGTCCCGCCAAAAGGAATCATCCGTTCCTTTCCGCTCTCCCGGCAGATAATCCATCCAAAACGGAGATTCACATCCTCCACTTCCAGGTGCACCAGTTCACTGACCCGCATACCGGTTGCATACAAAAGTTCCAGCATGGCCTTGTCCCGCATGCCCTTTGGGTTGTCCCCGGACGGCTGTTCCAGAAGATGTTCCATCTCCTCCACCGTCAGAATTCCCGGCAGCTTCTTCTCCACCTTAGGCGGTTTCAGAAAAAAGGACGGATCCTTGTCCAGTACCCGTTCCCTTACCAGATATTCAAAAAAAGCTTTCATGGATGCAATATAGCGGGAAATCGTCGCCGCTGACATTCCATTTTTCTCCATATGCAGTACATAAGCATTTAACGTCGTTCCGTGGATGTCAGCCACCGAGGTAATCCCCTGTTCTTTCATGTAGACCGCCATCTTAGTCAGATCGCCGTGATATGACATGACCGTATTACGGGACAGTTTCTTTACCTCTTCCAGATATCCCGTAAAAAGTCGAATTTCTTCATCCATAATGATTCCTCAAACTACCAAAGATGCTTTCAGTATAGCGAAGAAATTTCTGAATTTCAATCTTTTTATGAGATTTTCCGCAAAAGCTGCTGTAAAAGTGGGGGATTGATACAGGTTTCGCTCAAAATTCCAAAAATCAGGAACAGGCTTCCTGCCGCCGCCAGAAATACGTATTTCTTTTTACTGTTCCCTCCATGGGTGACCCACAGAGGAATCCAGCCAAATGCCGGAACATAGAAAAATATCTGGGGCAGGACTCCTGCTGCACAGATCAGAATCCCTTTTATTCCCAGCTGAATCGTAGAAATACTCAGCATGGTTCCCATTACCATTCCCAGAATCAGCACCAGCGCGCCCATGGCCATCGGCGCCATGGGCATGGCTCCGCAGCATACCACAAACAGGTACTGGCCCAGCCGGTAGCTGCCTGTATATTTCATAAGCCGGATCGTATCGATTTTCAGACTTGCATACTGACTTAAAAAATACGTCCCAAAAATTCCCGGAAGCAGTGATTTCTGTCCCAACTGTACCAGTACCACACCTAAAATCAACCCGGCAAACAAAAATACCAGATATCGGTCACTCCTTCGTCCACGCATATAAAAAGACCTCCTCCCTCATTATATGAGAAGAGAAGGTCCTTTATCACCGGACTAGATTTCCGTACATTTTTTGTAGACAGCCTCACAGCCTTTCAACACTGCATCCCGGAATCCAGCCGCTTCCAGAGCCGCTACGCCCTCGATGGTGGTTCCCGCCGGGCTGCACACCTGGTCTTTCAGTTCACCCGGATGTTTTCCGCTTTCCAGCACCATGGATGCGGAACCTTTCACCGCCTGGGCCGCAAAAACATAAGCCTGCTTTCTCGGCATGCCACAGCGCACCGCTGCATCCGCCAGCGCCTCAATAAACATATAGACAAAGGCCGGGGAACTTCCGCTGGCGCAGACAACCGCATTCATAAGCCGTTCTTCAATAAATTCTGCCTTGCCGCAGGAAGCAAAAATTCTGGTCAGCACTGCCAGTTCTTCTTCTGAAAATTCTTCCTTCCGGCAACTGATTCCCGTCATTCCATCACCGATCATGGCCGGTGTGTTGGGCATCACGCGGACGATACGCTTGTCCGTTCCCAGATTCAGTTTCAACTGGTCGATGGTTCTTCCCGGTGCCAGGGAAATAATCACATGATCCGGAGTCACCATATACCGGATGGCGTTCAGCACTTCATCATAGAACTGAGGCTTCACTGCCAGAATCAGATATTTACAGCGATTCGCACACTCCGCATTGGAATCCGCTGCAGCTACGCCCAATTCTTCGGAAACCTTCCGCTTCGTCTCCTCGGTTTTCGCTGAAAACACAAAATCTGTCCGTGGGAACTCTTTCAATGCTCCGTGCAAAATTGCTTTTCCCATGTTGCCCATTCCAATAAAACCAATTTTCTCCATGCTGCTGTCCTCCTCTGGGGTTGAAAAATTTTATGCTGTTGATGCTTATAATTTACATTCTTCATCATCAGATGATTCTATAAGATCATGTATGGAAATTTTTCCTTTTTCAAGCTGTGCTTTAGATTCCATCAGCCAATCATAGTTTGCTTTATTTCCCATTATATAAATATTTTCCATCAAATTATTATATGCTTCTTCAGACAACGTAACAACACCTCCGTAATATACTGTACAGTTTTTTTTGCAAGTCAAACATTCCCATTATGATATAATTTCTGTCTCTCCATTAAGTCACACAATATAATATCACACCTTCATTATTCACATTGGAATAGAACGGATAATTAGTAACCCACCTTTTGAAATGTTCCTTATTTTTTACAATGGGCTTTATATCCAAATCATTATCCAGGTTAAAATCATACGTCATATAGGAAAGTTTTTGACTGCATTCTTTCAAATGAAGATCAGAAATATCAACCAGAATCATAATGTCTATGTCTGAATCTTTATTAAAGTCACCTCTGGCATAAGAACCATACAGAATGATATTACGCACATGCGATTCATAGATTTCTCTTACTTTCTCTACGTATTGTTCCAATAAACTTTTTATAGTCTCTGGCATATCTGATTTTCTTTCCTTGCTTTTTATATTGATATTATACCGTGGTGCCAGTATTTTAACAACAAAATATCACTCTTTCACAAGTATCTCCTATATTTCCGCCTTGTCCATAATTTCTCTTAAATGTTGCCAATCAAACAATAAGCACCTTCAGAGTTTTACTCTGTTGGTGCTTATACTCTTATTTAGCGTATTTTATCATAACGTGTCCACATTCTAATTATTTTCACTGTACCTGCATAATTTTTCCCGTCTACTTCAACAGGATCATTATATACTTGATAAACTAGTCTATGTTGTATATTGATTCTTCTTGAATAAACACCTTGCAAATTTCCAACAAGGGCTTCATATGGTGGCGGATTCTGAAAAGGGTTCTCTCTGATAACTTCAATTAATCTTTTTGCTTTTTCATCAAGTCGAACACTTTTCAAATTCTTGATATCTTTTATAGCTTGTTTGTCGTATACAATTCTATACATACAGTTACCATTCCACTTCTTCTGGCACACAGTCTTCTAAAGGTGTATTCATGCCTTTTCTTATAGATTCTACCATGCCTGGAACTGAGTTAAGATATACGGTCTCCTGGATCGCATTCCAATCCTTTTCAGAAATAAGAACCGCATTTCCTTTTTTACTTACTATCAAAACTGGTTCACTATAAAGGTTTACATCTTCTACCAGATTGTAAAGTTCCTTTCTTGCATTAGTTATATTGATTGCCGACATAATAAAATCTCCCTTTCGTTTTTCTTCTCTTTGCAATTGTTTTTGTATTATTTCTTTTGAAAATCATGTGTAAAATTCTCGTTCATTCTCCCGTATATTTCTCAAGTAATTCCATCTGTTGTAAATATATTTGATTTTATTGTATTTTGATTATTATATTATTTATGAATGACGAGATTTTTTATGTCATAATCATTATAACGTACGTTATTACGTACGTTATTACGTACGTCAAGTGGATATCCAAAATTATGAAACTTCATCTTTTAAATCAGGTAATAAAAATTGAACTTCGATACAACATGGCACGAAACGGTACGACATAAAACACAAAAAGCTTGAATTTCCTTTATATACTGAAAATATATTGGAAATTCAAGCTTCTCAATTTTGCTAAAATCTTATTTGGCGTAATCTGTAACTCTGCTTTCACGAATTACATTGACCTTAATCTGACCAGGATACTCCAGTTCCGCTTCGATCTGTTTGGATATGTCTCGTGCCAATAATACCATCTCTGCGTCATCTACCTGGTCTGGAACTACCATAACACGAACCTCTCTACCTGCCTGAATAGCAAAAGATTTATCAACTCCCTTAAAGGAGTTCGCAATATCTTCCAGTTGTTTTAATCTGTTAGTATAAGTCTCCAGTGTCTCTCTTCTCGCGCCCGGACGTGCAGCAGAAATGGTATCTGCTGCCTGTACAATACAGGCGATCAGGGAAGTAGGCTCTACATCACCATGATGTGATTCAACTGCGTTGATCACTGTAGCTGACTCCTTATACTTCTTACACAATTCTACACCGATCTGAATATGGGATCCTTCCATCTCATGATCGATGGATTTTCCAATGTCATGTAACAGTCCGGCACGTTTTGCCAGACGAACGTCAACACCGATTTCACCGGCCAGGAGACCTGACAGATGTGCAACCTCGATAGAATGCTTTAATGCATTCTGACCATAGCTGCTGCGGAATTTCATACGTCCAAGCAGACGTACCAGTTCCGGATGAATTCCGTGAACACCGACTTCCAGAGTCGCTGCTTCACCTTCCTCACGGATCATTGTGTCAACTTCTTTCTGAGCCTTCTCCACCATCTCTTCAATTCTTGCCGGGTGGATACGACCGTCAACAATCAGTTTCTCCAATGCGATACGGGCAACTTCACGCCGTATCGGATCAAATCCTGACAGAATCACTGCTTCCGGTGTATCATCAATAATCAAATCAACACCGGTCAGGGTCTCAAGTGTACGGATATTCCGTCCCTCTCGACCAATGATACGTCCCTTCATTTCGTCATTCGGAAGCTGCACTACAGAAATCGTGGTCTCAGCCACATGGTCGGCTGCACATTTCTGGATGGCGGTAACTACATAGTCCTTTGCCTTTTTGCTTGCTTCCTCTTTTGCCCTGCTCTCCAGCTCTTTTACCAGCTTGGCAGTTTCATGTTTCACATCGTCTTCAACTGTTTTCAAAAGATATTCTTTTGCTTGTTCGGAGGTAAGACCTGAGATTCGTTCCAGTTCCTGTACACGCTTTGCAGAAAGCTCTTCCACTTCCGCACGTCTCTTTGCAAGACGTTCTTCCTGTGCTGCGAAGCCTGCTTCCTTGCGTTCAATCGCTTCCGTCTTCTTATCAAGAGTTTCCTCTTTTGCCAAGACGCGGCGCTCATAACGCTGCAACTCTGCTCTGCGCTCTTTGGTCTCTTTCTCTAATTCGTTTCTGGTCTTCATAGACTCTTCTTTTGCTTCCAGCATTGCTTCACGCTTCTTCGTTTCTGCTGCTTTCAGCGCTTCGTCTACGATCTCTCTCGCTCTGTCTTCTGCATTACCAAGCTTGGCTTCCACTACTTTTTTGCGGTAACCAATTGCACACGGCCAGGTAATAGCTGCGGTCAGAACCACTGCGACCAGAACTGCTATTATGATCGGAACCATATACAGGAGCACCTCCTTATTTAGTTTTCATTGTACATACACAACATCATAAATTTTAAACTGTTTTTACAATTATGTCAAGAGCTGTGTGTTTCTTTTTGTGCAACTTGTTCGCATTCACGTTACTGTTCACTCGTACCTCGTTCCAGTAACGATTCGCAGGCTCATTTAAAGTTTTGCTTCGCAAAAGGAGCCTGCTCACCCCTGAATCAAGTTCTTACGCAGCCTGACAGCAAGTGTCTGGCTGCTGTCTGAACAGTAACACATTCACTCACACTTCGTTCCATCTGTCTTCTCTCATTACAGACAGTACATCACCCATCCGGAACCCCTTCCGAAGAAGTCCTGCCAGAAGCCTCTGACGGACTTTTTCTTCCGTCGCATCTCCGGAAAATTTCTTTTTTTCAAGAAACCTGCGGATGATGATTTTCTCATCCGCAGGTTCCAGTTCTTCATATACCTTTTGAATCAGTTCCGGAGATACTCCTTTTCGAAACTGCAGCTCCTGTTCCAGCTGCCGTCGGCTCTTCTGTGAGGAACGATATTCAATATAATTTCGCACATAACGCTCATCATCAATATAGCCGAAGCTTTTCACATAGGCGACAGCTTCCTCCACCAGTTCCGGAGAAAACTCTGCCTGCAGAAGCTTTTCCCGAAGCTGTGCTTCTGTACGGTCCATCCGTTCCAGAATCTTTAATGCCTTAATCTTAGCTTTCCGGAGTTGTAAGCTCCAGGCTTCCTCCTGCTGCGGCTCCATCTTCTGCTTTTCGGAATTCTTCCGGTACCGGTAATCCATAATGTTCTCTGACCCTCATCTCTACTTCATCGCGAATCTCCGGATTGTCATGAAGGAACTGCTTCGCGTTCTCTCTTCCCTGACCGATCTTCGCATCATTATATGCATACCACGCACCACTTTTGGCAATGATGCCGCAGTCTGCTGCCAGATCCAGAATGTCTCCATCCGTGGAGATTCCTTTTCCGAATACAATATCGAACTCTGCCTCTTTAAAAGGCGGTGCAATCTTATTCTTTACGACTTTCACGCGGGTATGGTTACCTACCACCTCTCCGCTCTGTTTCAGCGCCTCTGTACGACGTACATCCAAGCGGACAGAAGCATAGAACTTCAGTGCACGTCCACCGGTGGTTGTCTCCGGATTGCCGAACATAACACCGATCTTCTCACGCAGCTGGTTAATAAAGATCACGATACAGTTCGTCTTGCTGACAATGGAAGTCAGCTTTCTCAGTGCCTGAGACATCAGACGAGCCTGCAGACCCACATGGGAGTCACCCATATCACCGTCAATCTCTGCCTTCGGAACCAGTGCAGCTACGGAGTCCACAATTACGATATCCACCGCTCCGGAACGAACCATCATTTCCGTAATCTCCAGAGCCTGCTCTCCATTGTCCGGCTGGGAAATGTAAAGGTTATCCACATCCACGCCGATATTCTTCGCATAAACCGGATCCAGCGCATGCTCAGCGTCAATAAATCCCGCAATACCGCCGCGTTTCTGCACTTCTGCTACCATATGAAGGGCTACGGTTGTCTTACCACTGGACTCCGGTCCATAGATCTCCACGATACGTCCCTTCGGCACACCACCTGCGCCCAGTGCAATATCAAGGCTTAAGGAACCGGTCGGAACGGTCTCCACCTGCATGCGGTTGGACTGGTCGCCCAGTTTCATGACAGATCCTTTTCCATACTGTTTCTCAATCTGGGAAAGGGCTGCATCCAGTGCTTTTAACTTTTCTTCTTTACCAGCCGCTTTTCCGTTCTGCATTTTATCATCTTTACCCATGAAATATCTCCTTATAATCGAATTTCACAACACGAACTTCTGTTCGATTTCCTGTTTTCTATCCTATCCTATTTGCATGGGATTGTCAAGAAAAAAATCCTGCCCGGCCACATTTCATGACCAGACAGGATTTTCGCTGATTACATATTTTATTTCTTGGTAATATATCCTTTTGCTTTCAGGGTCTCTGCACAGAGCACTGCTCCACCTGCTGCACCACGTACAGTATTGTGGGAAAGTCCTACGAATTTCCAGTCGTAGATGCTGTCTTCACGAAGACGTCCTACAGAAACGCCCATTCCGTTCTCATAGTTCACATCCAGCTGAACCTGCGGACGGTTGTCCTCTTCCATATAACGGATGAACTGCTTCGGTGCGCTGGGAAGCCCTGCCTCCTGCGGGAATCCGCTGAATTTCTCCAGACGGTCGATCAGTTCCTCTTTGGTCGGTTTTTTACGGAATTTTACAAATACAGCTGCGGTATGTCCGTTCAGTACCGGAACACGGATACACTGGCAGGTGATCTTCGGCTCTTCTGCCTTCACAATCACACCGTTCTCAATGCGTCCCCAGATACGAAGCGGCTCCTGCTCGGATTTTTCTTCCTCACCGCCGATATACGGGATAATGTTGCCTACCATCTCCGGCCAGTCCTTAAAGGTTTTTCCTGCTCCGGAAATTGCCTGATAAGTGGTAGCTACTACTTCATACGGCTCAAATTCTTTCCATGCAGTCAGAACCGGTGCGTAGCTCTGAATAGAGCAGTTCGGTTTTACTGCGATAAATCCACGTTTGGTTCCCAGACGTTTCTTCTGGAACTCGATCACATCAAAATGCTGCGGATTGATCTCCGGCACTACCATCGGAACGTCCGGAGTCCAGCGATGTGCGCTATTGTTGGAGACAACCGGGGTCTCAGTCTTTGCATAAGCTTCCTCAATGGCTTTGATCTCGTCTTTGGACATATCCACTGCACTGAATACGAAATCAACGCTTGCCGCTACTTTTTCTACTTCGTTGACGTTCATGACAACGATGTTCTTTACTGCCTCCGGCATGGGAGTGTCCATTTTCCAGCGGCCTCCTACGGCTTCTTCATATGTCTTTCCTGCGGAACGTGCACTTGCTGCAATCGTTACCACCTCAAACCACGGATGATTCTCCAGAAGGGAGATAAATCTCTGACCTACCATACCAGTTCCACCAAGGATACCTACTTTCAACTTTTCACTCATTTTCTCATTCTCCTCTTATCTTATGCACGTCTCGCATGTCCGCGCGTGACGTACATTTGTCATTTCTATGAAATAGTACAGGATTTTTCCAAAAAAAGCAACCCTTTTTTGAAAATTTATAACACTATGCGTTCAAATACTCTTTATAACCTGCAATGACCTTTTCCATTGCCTCTTTACCCGGCGCACCGATGGTCAGGCGGCGGTTCACACAGGTTTCCATGGAAATAGCGTCATAAATATCATTTTCAAAGACCGGGCTTTCTTCTTTGTACTCGTCCAGAGTCAGATCATCCAAAGATTTTCCTTCTGCGATGCAGCGGAGTACCAGACGTCCTACGATTCCATGAGCGTCACGGAACGGTACGCCATGATTTACCAGATAGTCTGCCGCGTCTGTGGCATTGGTAAATCCTTTCTTTGCACTCTCATGCATGCGGTCCTTGCGGAAACTGATGGTATCCATCATGCCGGTAAACAGCGCAAGACAGCCTTTCGTCGTATCAATGGCATCAAATACCAGCTCTTTATCTTCCTGCATATCTTTATTATAAGCCAGCGGAATACCTTTCATGGTGGTCAGAAGAGACATGAGCGCGCCATAGACCCGTCCGGTCTTACCACGCACCAGCTCGGCAATATCCGGATTCTTCTTCTGCGGCATAATGGAACTTCCGGTACTGTATCCGTCGTCAATCTCCACAAACTGATACTCATTGCTGTTCCAGATGATGACTTCCTCAGAGAAACGGCTCAGATGCATCATAATGGTAGACATAGCGGACAGATATTCAATGAGGTAATCTCTGTCAGATACGGCATCCATACTGTTCTGCATCGGAGCATAGAAGCCAAGCAGTTCTGCCGTATAATCGCGATCCAGCGGATACGTAGTTCCTGCCAGCGCGCCAGCTCCCAGCGGGCAGTAATTCATACGCTCTGCAATGTCATGAAGTCTTGAGCGGTCTCTTTTGAACATTTCAAAATAAGCACCCATATGATGAGCCAGCGTAATGGGCTGTGCTTTCTGCAGATGAGTAAATCCCGGCATAATGGTCTCGGTATTTTCTTCCATGATGCGAAGCAGCACTTTCAGAAGACCTTTCACCAGTTCATCGGTCTCTTTTACTTCGTCTCTCGTGTAAAGTCTCATATCCAGTGCCACCTGGTCATTACGGCTTCTTCCGGTATGCAGTTTCTTTCCTGCATCTCCAATCCGGTCAATGAGGTTTGCCTCCACAAAGCTGTGAATATCCTCATATTTATCGGTAATCTCAAGTTTTCCGGACTCTACATCAGCAAGAATGCCTTCCAGTCCTTTTAAAATCTGCTCTTTCTCGTCTTCTGTCAGGATTCCCTGTTTTGCAAGCATTTTGACATGTGCCATGCTTCCCTGAATATCCTGTTTATAAAATTTCTGATCGAATGAAATGGATGCGTTAAAACGATATACCAGCTGATCGGTCTCTTTCGTAAAACGTCCGCCCCATAACTGTGCCATGGTCGTTCTTCCTTTCTGGTTTTTTTTACAAATTACAGTAACTATTCAGAACCCCATTCGCAAAACCGCTGCTACGCAGCTTTATTTTTGCTCATGTATGGCTTCTCGCCATATACATGCTCCGAAATATGTTCTTTCATGCAAGCATGAAGCACATATTTACGGGCATGTGCATGGCTCTGAATAGTTACAAACTACAGTTCATTTTATCACAAAGAAGTCCCATACACAAGAGCGGGGCGCCGGTCTTGTGAACCGACGCCCCGGGTTTATATGGGACTCAATATAAAAGTTACTGCCGTTTTTCTTTCTGGATGATGTAATACGGAAAAGCCACCAAAAGCGCGCCTCCTGCTACATTGCCAAGCGTTACCCACAGAAGATTGTGAAAATATCCTGCGATGGAAACACCTTCCACTCCAGCTCCATTTAACAGGCCAACTGCCATTACACTCATATTGGCAATGCTGTGTTCAAATCCGCATGCCATAAATATGTAAATACACCAGAAAATCATAATCAGTTTTCCGGATTCGGTCTTCATCTTCGTACAGCACCAAACTGCCAGACAGACCAACATATTGCAGAGCATTCCTTTGAAAAATAAAGCGGATGCCGTTCCGCCCATCTTTCCGGCAGCGATTGTTGCAAAATATTCACCGGTAGATCCCTTTGGAACTCCTCCTAACTGGAACAATGCTACCAGAATCACAGCTCCTACAAAATTGCCAAGATAACAGACCACCCACAATCTGATGGTATCCAGCCAGGAAACTTCTTTCTTAAAGGAAGCAGCTGCCATCACAAAATTATTTCCGGTGAAAAGCTCTGCTCCTGCCATAACTACCAGGCTTAAGGCCGATGCAAAGGAAAACGCCATAATCACTTTCGTAATCGTACATCCTCCTGCTGTCAGAATGGAACCAAGCGTAAACGTTACAAATCCGCCAAGCGTAATGAACGCGCCTGCTACTATGGCTGCCATGAAATACCCAAGTGGATTGTTGTTAAGAAGTGCCAGTTTTCCTTTTGCTGCATTACATACACTGTTAAATTCGTCACGAAACATACCCATCTCTCCTCGCTTTTTTCTTATTCCTTCTCGCTCTGATATGTTAAAATTCTTTATGTCAGAAGCATTACTAAGATTGTTATTATAATAACATACTTTTCCTATACTGTGATTGTACACATTGTAGGAAACCCGCTCCTGTTTTTTCTCCAGCAGATCCTAAATCCCAATTTTTTTCAAAAAGCACTTTACTTTTTTCCTGCCATAAGATATAATAATTTTCGTTGCTGAACGCAATGCATGCTTCCGTGGCTCAGCAGGTAGAGCGACGCACTCGTAATGCGTAGGTCACCGGTTCGAATCCGGTCGGGAGCTTGGTTTGAGAAGTCCTGAATATACTGTTCAGGGCTTTTCTTTTTGTCTAAATAAGAAAGACCGGCAGAATCCGCTTTCCGATTCTGCCGGTCTTTCTCTTTCTTATCTCGCAGGAATCCTACCAGCCAATCAGCCAGGAGTAAATTCCTTCATATTTATATCTGGACGCATTCCATGAGAAATCTTTCTGCATGCCGCGTTCTACCATCTCATCCCACTCTTTGCGGTGTACGAAATAGGTATACTTTGCATAATTGATAACTTCCATCATATCCCACGGATTGTAATTAGTGAAGGAGAATCCGGTTCCTTTTCCTTCATACTCATTGTAAGGTTCTACGGTATCCTTCAGGCCGCCGGTCTCGCGGACGATGGGAAGCGTACCATAACGCAGAGAAATAAGCTGAGTCAGTCCGCACGGTTCGAACGCAGACGGCATAAGAAATGCATCCGCTGCTGCATACAGCTTGTGGGACATCTCATCTGCATAGTAAATATTGGCAGATACTTTTCCCGGATATTTCCATGCATAGTGTCGGAACATATTTTCATACCGCTCGTCTCCGGTACCAATTACCACGAACTGGGTATTGTCATCCACAATCTGTTCCATCACTTCTGCAATCAGATCCAGACCCTTCTGATCCGTCAGACGGGAAATTAGTCCGATCACCATCTTATTTTCATCTACCGTCAGACCAAGCGCCTCCTGCAGCGCTCTCTTATTGGCAGCTTTGCCTTTCTTGAAATCCTTGATGCAATAATGCTCCAGAATCTTCTCATCCGTCTCCGGATTCCAGATATCATAATCAATACCATTGACAATACCGCGCAGATCCATATGTCTCGCCGACAGCAGTCCATCCAGTCCCTCTCCATATTCCGGTGTCTGGATCTCCTGTGCGTAGGTCTCGCTGACCGTTGTAATATAGTCCGCGTAAACCAGTCCACCTTTCAGCATATTGGCATCGCGCTTGTACTCCAGCTTATCCGGTGTAAATACATAATCCGGCAGACCTGTCAGTCCCTTCATGGTCTCGATATCCCAGATGCCCTGGAATCTTAAGTTATGAATGGTCATAACCGTCTTAATGCCCTGATAAAATTCACCGGCTGCAAACTCCGTCTTCAGATAAACCGGAATCAGTCCGGTCTGCCAGTCATGGCAGTGAATCAGATCCGGCCGGAATCCTACAATCGGAAGAATAGACAAAACCGCTTTATCAAAAAATGCAAATTTCTCAATATCTGTCCGAAAATCTCCATAAGGTCTGGATCCTCCGAAATATACCAGGTTATCAATGAAATAATACGTAACCCCTTCATATTCATACGTCATGACACCTACGTGCGCACCTGGATTATAAGAACCGGTTCCCATATAAAAATGTGTGATATACTTGAAATTATTCCTGAACTCATCCGGTATACAGGTATAATTCGGTATTACCACACGTACATCCCACTCATCCTTATTAAATCCTTTTGGCAGCGCTCCGCATACGTCTGCAAGTCCCCCCGTCTTGATAAACGGTACACATTCCGAAGCTGCAAATAATATTTTCTTCATATAAGAGCCCCTCCCACAAGATAGAAAATTTTGTTTTAAATATCATACCATAATCCGGGATTTTTCAAAAGGGATTTTTCATTATTTTTCTTGAAAAAACCGGCCATTCATGTAATAATGGAAACCGTGGCTTAAAAACATGAATTTACTGTAATTATGAGGTTTGAATATGATTAGTGCAAACAACGTGACCTTACGTATTGGAAAAAAGGCCCTCTTTGAAGATGTGAATATCAAATTCACCGAGGGAAACTGTTATGGCCTGATCGGTGCCAACGGTGCCGGAAAGTCCACTTTCCTGAAAATTCTCTCCGGAGAACTGGACAGCACCAACGGTGAGATCGTGATCACGCCGGGACAACGTCTGTCTTTCTTAAAACAGGACCATTTCAAATATGACGAGTATACCGTTATGGATACGGTCATTATGGGAAATGAGCGTCTGTACGAGATCATGAAGGAAAAAGACGCCATCTATGCAAAAGAAGATTTTACCGATGAAGACGGTATCCGCGCCAGTGAGCTGGAAGGCGAATTTGCAGATATGGATGGATGGGAGGCAGAGTCCAACGCTGCTACCTTGTTAAATGGTCTTGGAATTGAGACGGATCTTCACTATGCTCTGATGAAAGATCTGATCGGTGCTCAGAAAGTCAAAGTCCTGCTTGCTCAGGCCCTGTTCGGAAATCCGGATATCCTGCTTCTGGACGAGCCGACCAACCACCTGGATCTGGATGCGATTGCATGGCTGGAAGAGTTCCTGATTAACTTTGAGAACACAGTCATCGTCGTATCCCATGACCGTTATTTTTTAAATAAAGTATGTACCCACATTGCTGATATCGACTACGGCAAGATTCAGCTCTATGCCGGAAACTATGATTTCTGGTACGAGTCCAGCCAGCTGCTGATCCGTCAGATGAAAGAGGCAAATAAGAAGAAAGAGGAGAAGATCAAAGAGTTACAGGACTTCATCTCCCGTTTCTCCGCAAATGCTTCCAAATCCAAACAGGCTACTTCCAGAAAGAAAGCCCTGGAGAAAATCCAGCTGGATGAGATCCGTCCTTCCAGCCGTAAATATCCGTACATTGATTTCCGTCCGAACCGCGAGATCGGAAATGAAGTACTGACCGTAGAAGGCATCTCCAAAACCATCGATGGCGTAAAGGTTCTGGACAATGTGTCCTTCATTCTGGGACATGACGACAAAGTTGCATTTGTAGGAAGCAATGAGTTCGCTAAAACGACTCTGTTCCGTATTCTCGCAGGCGAGATGGAACCGGACGAAGGAAATTACAAATGGGGAATCACCACTTCCCAGTCCTATTTCCCGAAGGATAACACCAAAGAGTTCGATAATGATGACACCATCGTTGACTGGCTGACTCAGTATTCCGAGATCAAGGATGCTACTTATGTCCGTGGTTTCCTGGGACGTATGCTCTTCGCCGGCGAAGACGGTGTGAAGAAAGTCCGCGTCCTGTCCGGAGGAGAAAAAGTCCGCTGTATGCTCAGCAAATTGATGATCTCCGGCGCTAACGTCCTGCTTCTGGATGAGCCGACTGACCATCTGGACATGGAGTCCATCACCGCTCTGAACAATGGCCTGATCAAATTCCCGGGAGTGCTTCTGTTCTCCTCCCGTGACCATCAGATCGTACAGACCACCGCAAACAGAATCATCGAAATCATGCCGAATGGTTCCATCATCGACAAGATCACTACCTACGATGAATATCTGGAAAGCGATGAGATGGCAAGAAAGAGAACTGTTTACAGCAACAGTAAAGAAGACGAAGACGATAACTAAAATCGAAGATTCCCGTATAAAAAAATCTCTCCGGAATATTTCCAGAGAGATTTTTTTACTTCGGCATCTGTTGATGATACCGTTTAATTTCTTCGATAGCATCCTGCATCACACGGTCGCCTTTTGCCATTCCGTAATCGCGGGTATCCACCGCCATGACCGGAATGCTGCGTGCCACGCGCTCTCTCACGTTATCAAGCGCACAGCGCACCTGCGGGCCAACCAATACAATGTCCGCATCTTCTTTGTCGTAATCGAGTCCTGCCAGAGAAGAGACGATCACTTCCGCATCTACCAGATTCGCTCTGGCCCAGGCAAGCATCCGGTCTCTCAGAATACTGGCTGAGCTTCCGGAATAACACACCAATATGATCTTCATTCTTTTCTCATCCCTTATCCTGCAGTCTTTTCTTTATTCCGGATCGTTATATCCGTTCGGGTTCTGTGACTGCCATCTCCAGGAGTCAGC
>CAVFMZ010000038.1:21894-24966 GCA_963623675.1 Firmicutes bacterium CAG:176
CCGATGGCTACCTGTGCCACATACGGAAGCAGGTTGTTCGGAATTCCCTTCGGGTCCTCTCCGATAAGACCGGATTTGTGAGCACCGATCGGGTTAAAGTAACGAAGCAGTGTGACATTCCACTCTGGATCTGCACGATGGATATCCATCAGTACCTGCTCCAGCATGGTCTTGGTCTGACCATACGGGTTGGTCGGATTCTGCTTCGGGCACTCCTCACTGATCGGAATCTGCAGAGGATCGCCGTATACAGTCGCAGAAGAACTGAAGATAATATTCTTGCATCCGTGTTTTCTCATGGTATCACAGAGAAGCAGGGTTCCGGTCATATTATTGTGATAATACTCGATCGGTTTTGCCACTGACTCTCCTACTGCTTTATATCCTGCAAAATGAATGACTGCATCCGGTTTTTCAGCCTCAAAAATCTTGTCCATTGCCGGCTGATCCAGCATATCGGCATTGTAGAATTTCAGGGTCTTTCCCGTGATCTGCTGCACTCTCTCTACTGCCTTCTCACTTGCGTTGTACAGGTTATCCATAACAACTACTTCATAGCCATTGTTCAGCAGTTCCACGCATGTGTGGCTTCCGATATATCCGGCACCACCAGTCACTAAAATTTTCATTGATTCTTACCTCACTTGAGTTTAATAGAAAAAGTAACCTTAACGTTAAACAGTGTAGCACACTTTCCCCGGAATGGCAAACAGGGATTATTTACTGTTTTCCTTCAAAACCTGCATGAATTCATCACCGGTAATGGTTTCTTTCTCATACAGGTATTTTGCAAGGGCATGAAGCTGCTGTTTATTCTCGGTCAGCAGAGTCATTGCTTTGTCATATTCTTTCTTCAGAAGGGCTTTTACCTTCTCATCCACGACAGCAGCCGTCTCCGCTGCACATGCCAGAGAAGTATCTCCGCCCATGTACTGGTTATTTACGGTCTCCAACGCCATCATGCCGAATTCATCACTCATGCCGTAACGGGTAATCATGCCTCTGGCAAGCTTGGTCATCTGTTCAATATCATTGGAAGCGCCGGTGGTGATGGAACCAAAAATCAGCGCCTCTGCCGCACGGCCTCCTGCATAGGTGGCAATCTTATTTTCCAGTTCCTCTTTACTCAGAAGATACTGGTCATGCTCCTCCACCTGCATGGTGTAGCCAAGGGCACCGGAGGTTCTCGGAATAATCGTAATCTTGGTCACCGGAGCAGAATGACTCTGAAGCGCTGCCACCAGTGCATGTCCGGTCTCATGATATGCCACAATCAGCTTCTCCTTGTCGGAAAGCACGGCATTTTTCTTCTGATATCCGGCAATGACTACCTCGATGCTTTCTTCCAGATCCGCCTGGGTCACGAAAGTTCTTCCGTTTCTGACCGCACGAAGAGCCGCCTCATTGATCATATTGGCAAGCTCTGCACCGGATGCGCCTGCTGCCGCTCTGGCCATGGCGTGGAAATCCACATCATCGCCCAGTTTTATTTTCTTTGCATGAACTTTCAGGATTGCCTCACGTCCGATAAGATCCGGAAGTTCTACCGGGATTCTTCTGTCAAAACGTCCCGGACGTAAGAGTGCCGGATCCAGGGTCTCCGGACGGTTGGTTGCTGCAAGGATTACAACACCCTTGGAGCCGTCGAAACCATCCATCTCCGTCAGCAGCTGATTCAGGGTCTGCTCACGCTCATCATTTCCGCCCATGCCGGAACCGTCTCTCTTCTTACCGATGGTATCAATTTCATCGATAAACACGATACACGGTGCTTTTTCATTGGCTTGCTTGAACAGGTCTCTTACTTTGGCCGCACCCATACCAACGAACATTTCCACGAATTCGGATCCGGAAATGGAGAAGAATGGCACTTCTGCCTCACCGGCTACCGCCTTTGCCAACAAAGTTTTACCGGTTCCGGGAGGGCCTACTAACAGGGCGCCTTTCGGCATCGTCGCACCAATGGCCTGATATTTTGCCGGATTATGAAGAAAATCCACGATCTCCTGCAGCTGTTCCTTTGCCTCATCCTCACCGGCCACATCCTGGAACTTGATACCGGTCTCACTTGCCACATAGATTTTTGCATTGCTCTTACCGAACTGCATGGCATTTCCAAGGCCACCACCCATCCTCTTCATAAGCATTTTCGATAACATCTGACCGATTGCCACAAAGATGGCGATCTGAAGCACAAATAAAATAATCTGACTGAACAGGGAAGAGCCCTGATCCTGCACTGCTCCGAAATCACATCCAGATGCCATCAGGCGGTCTACCAATGCCGTATCATTCGGGAACGGAACTGTGGAATAGTAAGTAGGCTGCTCCTCATTGTTGTCTGTAAAGTAGATCACATCGTCCTCTACCTGCGCCATTCCTACTTCCTTATCATCCAGCATCGTCAGAAAGGTACCATAATCCACTTCCTTAATCTGGTGTTTCAGAAGACTGGGAACCACAAACGTATTTAATACAATCATAACCAGAAGCACAATCACATAATAAAAAATCAAAGGCTTCTTCGGTTTTTTTACCTGCTGCATTTTAGCTCCTCCTTTGCTGCTATTTACCAATTTTGAAGTAATTTAGCACCGGAATGTGAATCAAATGTAAACTTTGGGTGATAATTCGATGAAAAATCCGCCCCACAGCTTTTTTGCCAGGGACGGACTTCTCACTTACAACCAACTTCTATCAATTTTTCAACTTTTAAGCAATTTTATGCGTGAGACGCGCAGCTCCAGGTGATGACTGCGGTCTCGGTTCCGATATTGGAAATCTGATGAGGCTCGCCTTCCTCAATCAGAAGAATATCTCCTTCGTTCAGTTCATAGTATTTTCCACTGTCACGGTTATATACTGCCACATGACCTCTGCTGCAGAAGAAGATTTCATGAGCCTCCGAATGGCCCGGATCAGTTCCCCCGGTCTGACCGGGAAGAAGCGTGGAACTTCCGAAGGTGATTTTTTCGGTAACGATATACTGGCGGCACACTTCCGGGCCATCCATGAAGAACTCTGCGTCAGTCGGGTGTATGATTTTCATCTGTGTACCTCCTTAGAAAATGT
>CAVFMZ010000039.1:0-24493 GCA_963623675.1 Firmicutes bacterium CAG:176
TCCTTCCGCAGGATGAGCTGAAACGCAATCAGGCGAAGAAAATGTTCGAGATCATCGTAGAGAAGGAAGGTATGAACTTCCTTGGATGGAGAGAGGTCACCACCAATCCGAAGGTGCTGGGAAGCAAGGCACTGGAGAAGATGCCGAGCATCATGCAGGCATTTATCCAGAAACCGGAGGACGTGGAAAAGGGACTGGATTTTGATCGGAAGCTTTACATCGCAAGACGTGTGTTTGAGCAGTCCATCGAGGATACGTATGTGGTATCCTGTTCCAGCCGTACTTTGATTTACAAAGGTATGTTCCTGGTAGGACAGCTTCGTTCCTTCTTCCTGGATCTGCAGAGTCCGGATTATGAGAGTGCCATTGCACTGGTACACTCCCGTTTCTCCACGAACACCCTGCCCAGCTGGGAGCGCGCACATCCCTACCGTTTCCTGGTACATAATGGTGAGATCAATACCATCAAAGGTAATGCCGATAAGATGCTGGCCCGTGAGGAGACTGTAGAGTCTGAGCATCTGAAGGGAGAATTCCACAAGATCCTTCCGGTTATCAGTGCCTCCGGTTCTGACTCCGCCATGCTGGATAATACATTGGAATTTCTGACCATGAGCGGTATGGATCTGGCACTGGCCGTTATGATTCTGATTCCGGAGCCGTGGGTCAACAACCGTACCATGTCTCAGAAGAAGAAGGATTTCTATCAGTATTACGCAACCATGATGGAGCCGTGGGATGGTCCGGCATCCATTCTGTTCACCGATGGTGATGTGATGGGAGCGGTTCTGGACCGTAACGGACTGCGTCCTTCCAGATATTATGTTACGACAGATGATCAGCTGATTCTTTCTTCTGAGGTTGGTGTGCTGGATATCGATCCTGCCAGAATCGTGGAGAAGGAAAGACTTCATCCGGGCAAAATGCTGCTGGTAGATACCAAGCAGGGCCGGATCATTGATGATGATGAGCTGAAAGAATACTATGCGAACCGTCAGCCGTACGGTGAATGGCTGGACCACAATCTGGTCAACCTGTCCGATCTGAAGATTCCGAACCAGAGAGTGGAAGAGTACACACCGGAAGAACGTGCAAGACTGCAGAAAGCATTCGGTTATAATTATGAAGATGTGAGAAATTCCGTCATGAGCATGGCAGCTAACGGAAGTGAGGCTACTTCCGCCATGGGTATTGATGTGCCGCTGGCCGTATTGTCTGAACATCATCAACCGCTGTTTAACTATTTCAAGCAGCTGTTTGCACAGGTAACCAACCCGCCTATTGACGCTATCCGTGAGAAGATCGTAACCGCTACCAATATTTATGTTGGAAAAGCCGGCAACCTTCTGGAAGCAAAGCAGGAGAACTGCTGTGTTTTGAGAATCAATAATCCGATTCTGACAGAGACGGATCTTCTGAAGATTAAAAATATGAAGGAGCCGGGCTTCAAAGTAGAAGTTCTGCCGATCACTTATTACAAGAATACCAGCCTGGAGAAAGCCATTGACCGTCTGTTCGTGGAGGCAGACCGTGCTTACCGTGACGGTGTCAACATCCTGATCCTGTCCGACCGTGGCGTGGATGAGAACCATGTGGCTATCCCGTCTCTGCTGGCAGTTTCCGCACTGCAGCAGCATCTGGTACGGACCAAGAAGAGAACTTCTGTTTCCATTATTCTGGAATCCGGCGAGCCGAGAGAGGTTCATCATTTTGCGACACTGCTTGGCTATGGAGCCTGTGCAGTCAATCCGTATCTGGCACATGAGAGCATCCATGAGCTGATTGATAAGAAGATTCTTAATAAAGATTATTATGCGGCGGTGGCTGACTACGATCAGGCAGTTATCAGCGGCATTGTAAAGATTGCTTCCAAGATGGGTATTTCCACCATCCAGTCTTATCTTGGCTCCAAGATTTTCGAGGCAATCGGTATTAATAAAGAAGTCGTTGATAAATATTTCACCAACACTGTCAGCAGAATCGGAGGTATCGGCTTAAAAGAGATCGGTGAGCAGGTAGAGCTCATGCACTCCTCTGCATTCGATCCTCTGGGACTGACCACCAGCCCGGCCCTGAACAGCCTTGGCCTTCACAAAGAAAGAAGCTCGGGAGAGGAGCATCTCTACAATCCGAGAACCATTTCTCTCTTACAGCAGTCCACAAGAGAGGGTAACTACCAGTTGTTCAAACAGTATACTTCTCTGGTAGACGGAGAGAACAACCATGGTCAGCTGAGAACTCTTCTGGATTTCAAATATCCGAAGAAAGGCATTCCGCTGGACGAGGTAGAGAGCGTGGATTCCATTGTGACCCGTTTCAAGACCGGTGCCATGTCCTACGGTTCTATTTCCCAGGAGGCACATGAGTGCCTGGCCATTGCTATGAACCAGCTGCATGGTAAATCCAATACCGGTGAGGGTGGTGAGAGCATTGAACGACTGACCATCGGACCGGATGGATTAAATAAATGCTCCGCAATTAAACAGGTAGCCAGCGGACGTTTTGGTGTGACTTCCAGATATCTGGTCAGCGCACAGGAGATTCAGATTAAGATGGCACAGGGCGCAAAACCTGGTGAGGGCGGTCATCTGCCGGGCGGAAAAGTATATCCGTGGATTGCAAAAACCCGTCTCTCCACACCGGGTGTAAGCCTGATCTCCCCGCCGCCTCATCACGATATTTATTCCATTGAGGATCTGGCACAGCTGATCTACGATCTGAAAAATGCCAATCCGGCAGCCAGAATTTCCGTAAAACTGGTATCCGAGGCAGGCGTTGGTACGGTTGCAGCCGGTGTTGCCAAAGCAGGCGCACAGGTGATCCTGATCTCCGGTTATGACGGAGGTACCGGAGCGGCTCCGGCAAGCTCCATCCACAATGCAGGACTTCCGTGGGAGCTTGGACTTACCGAGACTCATCAGACCCTGATTATGAACGGTCTGAGAAATAAAGTCCGCATTGAGACCGACGGTAAGCTCATGAGCGGCCGCGATGTGGCAATCGCTGCCATGCTGGGTGCTGAGGAGTTTGGATTTGCAACGGCTCCGCTGGTAACCATGGGATGCGTCATGATGCGTGTCTGCAACCTGGATACCTGCCCGGTAGGTGTGGCAACCCAGAATCCGGAACTGAGAAAACGGTTCCGCGGCAAACCGGAATATGTAGTCAACTTTATGAGATTCATCGCAGAAGAACTGCGTGAATATATGGCAAAACTTGGTGTCCGCACCATTGATGAGCTGGTAGGCCGTTCCGATATGCTCTGTGTCAAAGAGGACAGAACCGGAAGACAGGCAACCATCGATTTCGCAAAGATTCTGGACAATCCGTATGCCGGAAAAGGCCAGAAAGTCATCTTCGATCCGAAGCATGTTTACAACTTCGAGCTGGAGAAGACACTGGATGAGAAAGTGCTCATGAAAGAATTCAAATCTGCCCTGGAAAAAGGACAGAAGAGAAGCATTGAGCTGGATGTAAGAAATACCAACCGTGCGTTCGGTACGATGTTCGGTTCCGAGATCACCAAACGGTATCCGGAAGGACTGCCGGAAGATACCTTCACCGTAAAATGTACCGGTGCAGGCGGTCAGAGCTTTGGCGCGTTCATTCCGAAAGGACTGACGCTGGAGCTGGTTGGAGATTCCAATGACTACTTTGGAAAAGGACTTTCCGGTGGAAAACTTATCGTTTATCCGCCGAAGGGCGTGAACTTCAAAGAAGATGAAAATATCATCATCGGTAACGTAGCTCTCTATGGAGCAACCAGTGGTGAAGCCTACATCAACGGTGTGGCAGGCGAACGTTTCTGTGTCAGAAACTCCGGTGCACGTACCGTTGTAGAGGGAACCGGAGATCACGGCTGTGAGTACATGACCGGCGGCTGTGCAGTGATCCTTGGTAAAGTCGGCAAAAACTTTGCAGCAGGTATGAGCGGCGGCGTTGCTTATGTACTGGATGAGGACAGAGACCTCTACATGAAAGTCAACAAAGCCATGGTAACACTGGAAGAGGTTACCAATAAATACGATGTGCAGGAACTGAAAGACATGATTCAGGAGCATGTCGCTTACACCAATTCCGAGAGAGGAAAAGAGATCCTTGATAACTTTGAGCAGTATCTGCCGAAATTTAAGAAAATCATCCCGAATGATTACAAGAAGATGCTCAGCATGATTGTCCAGATGGAAGAGAAGGGCATGAACACCGAGCAGGCGCAGATCGAAGCATTTTATGCCATCAAGAGAGGATAGGAGGTACGGACGGAAATGGGAAAACCAACAGGCTTTTTGGATTATGAACGTAAAAATGCAAAGGCAGAAGCACCTTTGGAGAGAATTAAACATTTCAACGAGTTCCACACACCCCTGTCCAGAGAAGAGCAGGAGAAACAGGGAGCCAGATGTATGGCGTGCGGTGTGCCGTTCTGCCAGGCAGGACAGATGCTGGGCGGTATGATGTCCGGCTGCCCGCTGCAGAACATGGTGCCGGAGTGGAACGACATGCTCTATATGGGAAACTGGGAGGAGGCGTATTACCGCCTCTCCAAGACCAGCAACTTCCCGGAGTTTACAGGCCGTGTATGTCCGGGACTCTGTGAGGCGGCATGTACCTGCAACTTAAACGGAGATCCGGTAGGCAGCAAAGGGAATGAGCTGGCCATCATTGAAAATGCATATAAGAAGGGCTATGCCCATGCCAGACCGCCGAAGGTGCGGACCGGCAAGAAAGTGGCAGTTATCGGAAGCGGTCCTTCCGGACTGGCAACGGCTGATCAGTTGAATCACCGTGGACATTCCGTAACGGTCTATGAGCGCCGTGACCGCGTGGGCGGACTTCTGATGTACGGAATTCCGAACATGAAGCTGGAAAAGCATATCGTAGAGCGGAAGATCAATATCATGAAGGAAGAGGGCATTACCTTCATCACCAACTGCAATGTGGGTGTGGATGTGAAGCCGGAACAGCTTTTAAAAGAATATGACCGCGTGGTACTCTGCTGCGGAGCTGCCAATCCCCGTGACATCAAAGTGCCGGGAAGAGATGCAAAAGGCATCTACTTTGCTGTGGATTTCCTGACTGCAACAACGAAGAGCCTTCTGGATTCCAACTTTGCAGATAAGAAATTTATCCCGGCAGAGGGCAAGAATGTGCTGGTCATCGGCGGCGGTGATACCGGAAATGACTGTGTCGGCACTTCCATCCGTCTGGGCTGCAAATCTGTTACTCAGCTGGAGATGATGCCGAAGCTTCCGGATACGAGAGCGGAAAATAATCCGTGGCCCATCTGGCCCAGAATCTGCAAAACGGATTACGGCCAGCAGGAAGCCATTGCCAAATTCGGCCATGATCCTCGAATCTATCAGACGACGGTTCAGGAGTTCATCAAGGACAAGAACGGCAATGTCAAACAGGCAAAGATTGTCAAACTGGAAAGCAAGAAGGATGAGAAGACCGGACGTATGATGATGGTTCCGGTGGAAGGCAGCGAATTTGTACTGGATGTGGAACTGGTACTTATTGCAGCCGGATTCCTTGGCAGCCAGGATTATGTGACCAAAGCTTTTGGTGTAAACGTGGACGGCCGTACCAATGTGGCAACGGAACCGGGCAGACATGCCACCAACGTACCGAATGTTTTCACCGCAGGCGATATGCACATCGGCCAGTCTCTGGTAGTGCGTGCCATCCGTGAGGGAAGAGATGTGGCAAAAGAAGTGGATGAGTCTCTGATGGGTTATACAAACCTGTAATTATTCAGAGCCATGCACATGCCCGTGAATATGTGACTCATGCTTGCATGATGGCACATATTTCGGAGCATGTATATGGCGAGAAGCCATACATGAGCAAAAGTAAAGCCTCGTAGAGGCGGTTTTGCGAATGTGGCTCTGAATAATTGCATTAATCTTCATGTTTTGTGAAAAGTGAATGATTACCAGATGCTGAATTTGTATACTTTGTATAAAGATTCGGCGTCTGGTAATTTTTTTTGCACATTTTCAGCAAAAACTATTGACAATTAGTAAAAGAGATGTATCATGTAGATATAAAGTAAAAGCATTGTACTAATAAGCGGGAGCAAAAGCAGATGCCGAAAACAGGAGTCAATAACAAACTTTTGAAACAAAGGAACCGTGGTCTGTTACTGAAACTGATCGCCACAGGGGAATGCAGTTCCCGGATTGAACTGGCGCAGAAGACGGGACTTGCCAAGATGACGGTTTCCAATATTGTCAATGAATTTCTGGAGAACGGGATTCTGGAAGAGCGGGAAAAACTGCAGACCGACACGAAGGGGCGGAATCCGGTACAGCTTTGTATTGCGCCGGGCGCACCAAAACTTCTGGGAATACATGTCTACAGGGAAGAATACAGTGTGATGCTGTGTGACCTGCAGCTTCATATTATAAAGAAGAGAAGCGTTCCGATTACGGAGGAGAATGCGGCGACACTGGTGCCGGATATTCTGAAGGCGATTGACCGGATGATGGCAGATTTTCCGGAGGAGCAACTGTTCGGAATTGGAATCGGCGCCATCGGACCGGATGACCTGATCCGGGGCAGCATCCTGAAACCAACGGATTTTCACGGTATCCATGATCTGGATCTGAAGAAGGAGATCGAGGAACATACTCATCTGCCGGTATATTTTGACAGTGAGAGCAATGCGGCGGCCATGGCGGAAAAATACTATGGAAGCGGCAGCGACTGTGAAGACTTTATCTATATTAATCTGGCCAATGGCGTGGGAACCGGACTGGTCATGAATGGGAAACTGTATACGAACACCAGCGGAATGACCTGTGAGTTTGGACATGTGAGCATTGACTGGAAAGGAAGACCCTGCAGCTGCGGGAGCAGAGGCTGCCTGGAAACCTATATTTCCAGAAAAGTACTGGAAGAAGAACTTTCAGAGGCAGCCGGAGAGCAGAAAAGCTTCCGGGCATTCTGCGAGGAGATGAATCAGGCGCTGGCAGAACAGCAGGCGGGAGGCATTTTCTCAGAGAAGGAAGCAAAGATGGATCAGATATTCCGGAATATGGCAGAATATCTGGCCTGCGGCATTACCAATTTCGTCAATGGATTAAATCCACGGAAAGTGATTGTGGGATATGATGGATACTGGATTCCGGATGTCTATCTTGAGCTGGCGGAACGGCTTGCCAACGAGCGGCTGCTCACCAGGCGTTACCGGAAGATTCAGGTGGTGAAATCTCATTTTCAGTCGGAAGCTGCCATCTATGGAAGTGCGACCGCACTGCTCACCGCCATTTTCGAGGGCGAGCTGTTCTGAAAAGGACAGCAGAATGACAAATGTCACATGATATCATTAACATTGGACACCTGCCTGTGCAGATGTTTCATGTTAAAATATAGAAAGGTTCTGTACAGACAGTACGGAAAAAGGAGGACAAGGAATATGTTGGCAACATTAAAGGAAGTTCTGAAAGTAGCAGAGGAGAAAGAGATCGCAATCGGCGCATTTAACGCACCGAACCTGGAAAGCCTGCAGGCCGTTATGGCGGCAGCAGAGGAGATGGATCTGCCGGTGATCATCCAGTTTGCACCGGTACATGAGGTACATAATCCGCTGGCACTGATGGGACCGCTGATGATGGATTTTGCAAAGAAAGCAAAAGTTCCGGTATGTGTACATCTGGATCACGGCGACAGCATTGACCGCGTGAAATTCGCGCTGAGCATGGGATTCACTTCTGTTATGTATGATGGCTCTACCCTTCCGTATGAGGAGAACGTAGCCAATACCAAACTGGCAGCAGAGCTGGCACACGCACAGGGTGCCGACATTGAGGCAGAGCTTGGAAGCATGGGCAAGACCGAGTCCGGTGAGGGCGTAGGAAGCGGTGAGGATGATGAGACCAAGATCTATACCGATCCGGTACAGGCAAAAGATTTCGTGGCAAGAACCGGCGTTGACGCACTGGCATGCTCCTTCGGAACCACCCATGGCATTTACCTGAAGAAACCGCGTCTTGATTTCTCTGTGGTAGAGAATGTCCGCAAAGAGACCAATGGGATTCCGGTTGTTATGCACGGCGGCTCCGGCGTCAGCAAGGAAGATTTCCATGCAGCCATCAAAGCGGGTGTCCGCAAGATCAACTACTTCACCTATATGGACCGTGCAGCAGGAATCGCAGTACAGAAATGGGCGGCAGAACTGAAAGAAGGAGTTCCGCCATTCTACACCAGCGTCACTGCAGTTGCAAAAGAAGCCATGAAAGAAAATGTAAAAGACGCAATGCGTACCTTCGCACGTCTGGATTAATCGGTATAAGGGGGATTCACGATTATGAAACGTTCCAGAATCAATCAGGTAATTAAAGATATGGAAGCTCTGGCAAAAGAGAATGGATTTCATCTGCCGCCGTTCTGTAACTGGACGCCGGAAGAGTGGGCGGAAAAAGGCCATGAGTGTGACGAGATCCGTGATAACAAATTAGGATGGGATATTACCGATTACGGCCTTGGCAAATTTGACGAGCTTGGATTTGCACTGGTGACCATCCGTAATGGAAATCTGAAAGATCCGAAATATAAAAAACCATACGCAGAGAAACTTCTGATGCTCTATCCGGGACAGGATTCTCCGCTCCACTATCACTGGAGCAAGATGGAGGATATCATCAACCGCGGCGGTAATGACCTTTACATTACAGTATTTAACGGTGCAGAGGGAAATAAGAAGCTGGATACAGATGTGACAGTTGTCACAGACGGCGTCAAGAGAACCGTGCCTGCAGGAACCAGAATCAAACTGACTCCGGGCGAGAGCATTACCATTACCCAGTATCTGTATCATGATTTTGTGATGCCGAAAGAGGGAGGTCCGGTGCTGTTAGGTGAGGTTTCCATGTGCAATGATGATGAAAATGATAACTGCTTCTATGAACAGATGGGACGGTTCCCGGAGATTGAAGAAGATGAGCCGCCATACCGTTATCTGTGCACTGAATATCCGGCAGTAAAGGAGTGATGGGGGAAGCCTCTATGGAAAAAAAGATTGTAGTAGCCGGACATATCAGCGTGGATATCACGCCGGTATTTCAAGGCAGTAAAAAGAAAAGCATTTCCCAGGTCTTATGTCCGGGCAAGCTGATCCGTACCGGGGAAGCGGTTGTCTTTACCGGGGGAGTAGTATCCAATACAGGACTGGCGCTTCATAAGATGGGGGCCAATGTCCGTCTGGCAGGCAAGATCGGAAAAGATGCCCTGGGCGAGATGATGCTGGCCATGATGCGGCGGCACGGAACAGAAAAAGACCTTATTGTGGATGAAAATGTAAATACTTCCTATACGGTCGTCATTGCACCGCCTGGAATTGACCGGATTTTCCTTCATGGACCTGGTGCCAACGACACCTTTGTGGCAGATGATCTGTCCGATGAACTCATCGACGGAGCAGCACTGGTACATTTCGGATATCCGCCTCTCATGAAAAAAATGTACGAAAATGACGGCGCCGAGCTGGTGAAGCTCTGTGACAAAGTCCACGCCAAAGGTGCAGCCATGTCACTGGACCTGGCAGCAGTTGACCCGGACTCCCCGGAGGGACTGGCAGACTGGAGAAAATTCCTGGCAAATGTACTTCCGCATGTGGATTTCTTTGTGCCGAGTATTGAGGAACTCTGCTTCATGCTGGATCGTCCGCGTTATGATGAGTGGATGGAACGGGCAGGAGAAGAAGATGTGACCGAGATCCTTGATCTGGAGAAAGACGTCCGCCCACTGGCAGCACAGGCCATGGAACTGGGTGTAAAAGTGCTCATGCTCAAATGCGGTGCCCAGGGGATGTATTACCAGACTGCCGGGGCAGATCTTTTGAAGAAGATTCCGGCAGCAGTGGAACTTAAAGTGGAGGAATGGACAGAAAAGTCCGGATTCCAGAAGAGTTTCATTCCGGAGAAAGTGCTTTCCGGCACCGGGGCAGGAGATTCCAGTATCGGATGCTTCCTGTATTCCATGCTGAAAGGTTATCCGGTAGAACGCTGTATCCAGCTGGCAGCAGCCCAGGGTGCATCCTGTGTGGAGGCAGTGGATACCTTAAGCGGACTTCATACTCTTCCGGAGCTGGAAGAGAAGATTGCCGCAGGCTGGAAGACAAGAGAATAATTACGGAAACAGAGAAAACGACAGGAGCAGTCTTCATGTGACAGACCACATGGCGCTGCTCCTTATTTTTGTGACAACCGGCATATCTGATATGACAAATGTCATATGGAATTAGTTACAATGTACAGGTGTACAAAGTCTGGAAATCGTTTATTATACAAACATCACAAAACAAAATCATTTTAGGGGAGGAAAACCAAAATGAAAAAGAAAGTTTTTTGTGCACTTCTGTGTACAGCAATGGTAGCATCTTTAACAGCTTGCGGCGGCAGCTCATCTTCTACAGCAGCAGATACTTCTTCTGATGCAGCAGCAGAGGAGACTACCGAAGCGGCAGATGACACTGCAGAAGCAGATACCGCTGATGCAGCAACATCTGAGGGTGGAAAAGTCTTCGGCTACACCTGTATGGATGGAACCAATCCGTTCTTCGTAACTCTGGAAGGTGCAATCCGTGAGGTGGTTGAGAGCCACGGCGATACCCTCATCTCCATGGATCCGGCAAATGATTCCAATACCCAGGTTAACCAGATTGAGGATATGATCTCCAGAGGCGTTGAGGTTATGTTTGTAAACCCGGTTGATGCTGATGGTATTATTCCGGCACTGGATATGCTGAAAGATGCCGGTGTTACCATGTTTGGTTTCGATACCGAGGTTGGTGACATGAGCTACCTTACTTCTTATGCAGGATCTGATAACTACAATGCAGGTTATGTTTGTGGTGAAGACCTGGCTAAGAAAGTTCCGGATGGAGGAGATATCCTGGTACTGGATTCCCCGACCATGCAGTCTGTAACAGACAGAACCAACGGATTCCTGGATGCAATCAAAGAGTCCGGTGTTACCTTTAACGTAGTTGGACAGCAGGATGCTCAGGGTAACCAGCAGGTTGCTAATGAAAAAGCTACTGACCTTCTGACCGCTCATCCGGATGTAGTTGCTATCTTCGGTGGAAACGATCCGACCGCTCTTGGTGCTTATGCAGCAGCTGACGCAGCTGGCGTAACTCCTCTGATCTACGGTGTTGACGGTTCTCCGGACGTAAAAGCCCTTCTGAAAGATACCATTCTTGAAGGAACCGGTGCACAGTCCCCGATCACCATTGGCCAGACCATTGCAAACACAGCATATGACTGGTTAGATGGCAAAGAAGTTGAGTCCTATATTCCGATTGATACCTTCCTCGTAACAGCAGACAATGTAGACGAGTACGGAACTGACGGATGGCAGTAAGCAATTAACAGAACAGAATAATTGGGGCTTTGCTTCGGAAGCGGAGCAAAGCCCCTTTCTGAGATAAGACAGGTGGTGGCGATTGGTGAGTGAACAGTACTTACTTGAGATGAAAGGAATCTGTAAATCCTTCCCCGGCGTAAAGGCACTGCAGAATGTAGACCTTCAGCTGAAAGCCGGTGAGGTACACGCTCTCCTTGGTGAGAACGGAGCGGGTAAATCCACTTTGATTAAGGTACTGGGTGGAATTTACCATGCAGAAGAGGGAGAGATTATCATTGACGGGCAGAAAGTGAATATTGACGGCGTCGTGGCAGCCCGTCACGCTGGTATTTCCATTGTGCACCAGGAGCTGGTGCTGGTTCCCTACATGACGGTTGCGGAAAACATCTTCCTTGGCAGGGAGCCGGGAACCAAGATGAACGTAGACCGTAAAAAGATGGTTGAAGAGGCACAGAAGCTTCTGGATACCTATGAAATGAATATCGACGCGAATATGCTGGTTGAGCGTCTGACGATTGCCCAGCAGCAGATGGTGGAGATTGTAAAGGCAATTTCCTTTAATTCCAAGATCCTGGTTTTGGATGAACCGACTTCTTCCATTTCCGATAAAGAGGTTGGTTTCCTGTTTGATACCATGAGAAACCTGACAAAGGCAGGGGTAGGTATCATTTATATTTCTCATAAGATGAGTGAGCTGGCAGAGATCTGCGACCGCGTAACGGTTATGCGTGATGGCCAGACAGTAGGAACAAGAGTAGTAAAAGAGACGACGACGGACGATCTGATCGCCCTGATGGTTGGCCGTGAGCTGACCAATTATTATACCCGTGACTATCTGGAGCCGGGAGATGTGATCCTGAAATGTGAGCATATTTCCGATGGCAAGATGGCCAAAGATGCAAGCTTTGAGCTGCATAAGGGTGAGATTATCGGTTTTGCGGGTCTGGTAGGTGCCGGACGGAGTGAGACTATGAAAGCGATTTTCGGACTGGCGCCCCATGCAGCGGGAGATGTATATGTAAAGGGACAGAAGGTAAAGATTAAATCCCCGATCGATGCACTTAAGTATGGTATTGCACTGGTACCTGAGAACCGTAAGGAAGAGGGCCTTTATAAAGTACAGAGTGTCCGCTTCAATTCCACCATTGAGGTGCTTGGAAGCTTTATCAGACATCTCTATGTAGATGGTAAGAAAGAAGAAGAGATTACACAGAAATATATTGACATGATGGCAACAAAGACCCCGAGCCAGGAACAGGTCATCGGTAACCTGTCCGGTGGTAACCAGCAGAAGGTAATGATCGGCCGCTGGCTTGCTACCAATCCGGAGATCCTGATTCTCGACGAGCCGACCAGAGGTGTTGATGTCGGTGCAAAAGCAGAGATCTATGCCATCATGAATGAGCTGGTGAAGCAGGGTATGTCGATTATCATGATATCCTCTGAGCTTCCGGAGATCATTAACATGAGCGACCGTATCTATGTCATGAATGAGGGACGTGTAACCGGATGTCTTGACCATGAGTCCGTTACCCAGGAAAGCATCATGACACTGGCGGCGAAATAGTGTAAGCGAAGGAGGAGAAGACATTATGGCAACCAGATTCAAAAATGGAGTTGTAAAGTATTTTAAAGACAATATTGGTATCATCATTGCACTTTTGGCAATGTTTATTTTCCTGACGTTATTCCCAACCACGAGAAGTACCTTCCTGACACCGAAGAATATGTTTAACATTCTTCGCCAGAATGCTTCCAACCTGTTCCTGGCAACCGGTATGACTATGGTTATCATCCTTGGAGGTATCGACCTTTCTGTAGGTTCCGTTATCGCCCTGTCCGGTGTTGTGGCAGCAGGATGTGTGGTAAACTTCGGACTTCCGGAGGCAGTTGGTTTTGCAGCAGCAATCCTGGTTGGCGCATTAGTGGGTCTGTTCAATGGATTTATTATCTGCAAGACTGATATCCCGCCTTTCATCGTAACGCTGGCCTCCATGAACATTACCAAAGGTATTGCACTGGTGCTGACCGGTGGTGCGCCGATCCGCTGTATGACGGACGCATTCAAATTCCCGGGTGCCGGTTATGTAGGACCGGTTCCGACCCCGGTTATCCTGATGGTTGTGATCTTCATCATTGCAGCCATGCTGATCAACAAGACGCAGTTTGGCCGCCATATCTACGCAGTAGGTGGTAACGTACAGGCAGCAAAATTCTCCGGTATCAGCGTTGAAAAGGTTAAATTTATCGTATATGCCTATACCGGTGTTATGGCTGGTATCGCAGGTGTTGTGATTGCATCCCGTCTGTATTCCGGACAGCCGACAGCCGGTGACGGAGCTGAGATGGATGCCATTGCATCTGTAGTAGTTGGTGGAACTTCCATGAGTGGTGGTTCCGGACGTATTGGCGGTACCTTAATCGGTGTCCTGATCATCGGTGTTCTGAACAACGGACTGAACCTGATGGGTGTGGATTCCAACTTCCAGTACATTGTAAAAGGTCTTGTAATCCTGCTGGCTGTATACGTAGACTTCCTGCGTAACAAGAAAGCCGGACGTTAATTTAGAACAACTTTTCAAAAATCCTCTGTATCGTATGATACAGGGGATTTTTTTGCACCAAATTTATGGAAGGTTGCGGTTGGAGGTGATATAATGGAACGCATGAGGGAGGAACAGCCGGAAAATGAAAAAGTACAGACTGACCGCATGGATTCTGATCTGTGTTCTGCTTTTGACGGGATGCAGAATGGTGGAGGAGACGAAAGACGAACATGAGCCGAGAATTTTCGGCGCAACCTATATGACCCGGAATAACCCGTATTTTGACGTGCTGCATGAAGCCATCGAGGAGGTGGTGGAAGCCAATGGGGATATCCTCATTTCCAGGGATCCCAGCCAGGATCAGGAAAAACAGAATGACCAGATTCAGGAGATGATTGATGAAGGAATGCAGGTACTGTTCCTGAATCCGGTAGATCTGGAAAAGGTGCGTCCTGCTCTGGAAGCCTGCCAGAAAGCAGGGGTAGTAGTGATCAATATTGATACTATGGTGCGGGATATGGAATATGTGACGGCGGCCATCGAGACGGATAATTATCAGGCCGGAGTGCTGTGTGCCCAGGACATGATGCACAGGGTGAGTCAGGCGAAGATCGTGGTGATTAACAATCCCATTCAGGCTTCCATTAATAACCGCATTCAGGGATTTATGGACACAGTAGCGGATAATCCCCAATACGAGATTGTGGCGCAGACAGTAGGAGCCGGTGAAATTGAAGTTTCTGCAGATGCCATGGCAGCGATTCTGAAGACCAATGTGGAATTTGATGTGGTCATGGGAGGCAATGATCCGACAGCCCTGGGGGCGTTGGCCTCCCTGCAGCAGTATCACCGGGAAGATGGTGTGCTGATCTATGGCATCGACGGATCACCGGATTTTAAGTCCATGCTGCAACTGGGATATGTGACAGCGACCAGTATGCAGAGTCCCAAGAGCATCGGAAGAGTTGCAGCTGAGACGGCGTATCAGTATCTGGATGGGGAAGCCGTGGAAAAATATATCAGCATTGAACCAAAGCTGATTACCAGGGAAAATCTGGATGATTATGAGATTAACGGATGGCAGTAAGGAGTAAGCTGGCTTATGAAGGACAAGAAAGACAGATATGTTACCATATTCCAGGCAGGCATGCTGGTACTGAATATCATAGCGGTTGGTTTGATCTGTGGGTTTATCTATGCCACCACCAACCGGATTCTGGCCCGTTATGAAGCCAGGACATTCCTGGACAGTGTGGTGACCATCCCTGCCAGCCCAAAAGAAAATTTTATCATCTGTATGAGTATGATGGCCTTGCTGGTGATGTCCTTTGGCTTGCGTCAGATCTGGCAGAAGGAACATAGCAGGTTGATTATCTGTACATTGATTGTAGATGCGTTTGTCTGCGTGAGTCTGGTGATACAGTTAAATTTTAATTATAACGGACTTCTGCTTCTAGTATTTGCCAATGTAATTGCCTATGTGAAGGATGGAAAGGTGAAGATTTTCTTCGTAGCCATGGCCATTGCAGGATATCTGGTGGCAGATTATGAGCTGTTGTCCATCTATATGCCGCTTTATAGCCTGTCCGATTATATTCGGTATTATCCCTACAGTACCCAGCAGTATCTGTTCAGTATTTACAATATCATGATTTCACTGAATATTATTTTGTTTATTGTCTACTGTGTCTATGTGATTAATGAACAGAGGGGAACGATAGAGAAAGTGAATCTGCTCTATCATGAACTTCAGACGGCCAATGAACAGCTGAAGGAATATGCGGATATGTCGGAACGGATGGCACAGACAAGGGAACGGAATCGTCTGGCCAGAGAGATCCATGACACATTGGGACATACATTGACTGGTATTACGGCAGGACTGGATGCCTGTCTTGCCATTATTGATGTGGCGCCTGACCAGACGAAGAAGCAGCTGGAGATGCTGTCGCAGGTGAGCCGTGACGGCATCAAGGAAATCCGACGTTCTGTCAATGAGCTCCGTCCGGATGCGCTGGACCGTCTGAGTCTCGAAGTGGCAATCCGGAAAATGGTCATGGACATGAGTAAAGTGTCCGATGTGGAAATTTATTTTGAGACCGAGGAAAAACATCTGAAATTCGATGAGGATGAGGAGAATGCCATTTACCGTGTGATTCAGGAGAGTATTACCAATGCGGTCCGCCACGGGCAGGCCAAGAAGATCTGGATTACCCTGAAGAAAATTGACGGGGAAATCCTGCTGGTAATTAAGGATAACGGAATCGGCTGCGAGGAAATCAAGAGTGGTTTTGGAACCAAACATATAAAAGAAAGAATAGAAATGTTAAAAGGAACGGTATCCTTTGACGGCAGAAACGGATTTACGGTGACTGCCCGGATTCCGATCCGGTGGGGGGAGACATATGATTAAGGTATTAATAGCGGATGACCAGGAACTGATCCGCCAGAGCCTGCAGATTGTGCTGAACAGCAAGGCAGATATCGAAGTGTGTGACGTGGCAGCGGACGGACAGGAAGTGATCCGCAGTATCCGGAAGGAAAAGCCGGATGTGATTCTCATGGATATCCGGATGCCTAAGATGGATGGTGTGCAGTGCACTAAGATTATCAAGGAAAATTATCCGCAGATCAAGATTATCATTCTGACCACTTTTGATGATGACGAGTATGTTTACAATGCACTGAAATTCGGAGCCAGCGGCTATCTGTTAAAAGGTGTGTCCATGGATGAACTGGAAAATGCCATTAAGACCGTATACAGCGGCCGAGCCATGATTAACCCGGACATTGCCACCAAGGTCTTCAAGCTGTTCTCCCAGATGGCGCAGGCGGATTATTCCATTACGGTTGGAAATAAGGCAGCGGAAGAGCTGACCAGGACGGAATGGAAGATTATTGTGCAGGTGGGAAAAGGTGCTTCTAACAAAGAAATCGCAGAAATCCTGGGGCTTTCCGATGGTACGGTAAGGAATTATTTAAGCAGTATTCTGAATAAACTGGACTTAAGAGACCGGACACAGTTGGCCATCTGGGCCGTCCAGACCAATGCAGCCGGCAAGCTGGCGGAGCTGGAAGAGTAGGAGGCACGGATGGGAGGAAAGAAAAAAGCATTTGCCTGCCTGGCAGTGCTTGGTGCCGCAGTCCTTTTCTGCGGGGCGGCCTGGTCCGGGCGGCAGAAGGAGACAGTGCTGGAATTTGGCATGATCACCGGAAGTAACTGGGATGTAGCCAACGCCAACAGTTTTACCATCATTGATCAGGCTATTGAGCGGTTTGAATCAGAGCACCCGGGTGTGAAGATCCATTATTACAGCGGTGTCCGCAAAGATGACTATTCCGAGTGGTTTTCCAGAAAATTGCTGGCAGGCAAGGAACCGGATGTTTTTATGGTACTGGGTACGGATTTTAATCAGTTTTCTTTCATGGGAGTCATGAAGAATCTGGAGCCTCTGATGGAAAAGGACACGGATTTTGATCCGGAAAAATATTTCAGCAGCGCACTTCGAACCGGCCAGTACGGGGATGTACAGTACGCACTTCCCTACGAGACGGTGCCGACGCTCATGTTCGTTAATAAAACGCTTCTGGCAAAGGAAGGCATCGCCATGCCGAACCCGGACTGGAACTGGGATACCATGTACAGTATCTGCGAGAAAACCACCAAGGATCTGGATGGAGACGGCGTGCCGGATCAGTTCGGTTGTTACAACTTTGGCTGGCAGGATGCGGTCTATTCCAATGGCGGGGAGATCTTTGCGGCAGACGGAAAAGAGAGTAATTTCACGGATGAGAAAGTGGTGGAAGCCATCCAGTTTGTGCGGAGGCTCAACGATCTCTATCAGGGTCGTAAAGTAACTCAGGAAGATTTCAATGCGGGCAATGTGGTATTCATGCCGCTGACCTTTGCAGAATACCGGACTTATAAAACTTATCCTTATAAGATCAAGAGATACACGAATTTCCAGTGGGACTGCATTACCATGCCGGCCGGATATCAGGGCGGCAATCTGTCCCAGGTGGACAGTCTTCTGATGGGAATCAGCTCCCACACGAAGCACGAGCAGCTGGCCTGGGAATTCTTAAAGCTTCTGACCTACGATGAAAGCATACAGACAGAGATCTTCCGAAGCTCCCAGGGGGCGTCTGTATTAAAGGCGGTGACAGAGTCCAAGGAGATGGAAAGTATCGTGCAGGAAGACATGGAAGAGAGTGATACGGTTATCAGTGGAAGTCTTCTGGGCAGAATTATAGAAGACGGACGCATTGAGCCGCAGTTCAAGCGATATGAACAGGCATTGGCTCTGGCAGACAGTGAGATCGGCCAGATTCTGGAAAATGATGAAACCATAGACAGCAGTCTGAAGATTCTGCAGCGGACCATCAACAGTTATCTTCAGCAGTAGAGAAGAAAGGATAAAGTATGAACGAGAATTGGAAAGAGTATTACCATAAGGGATTGGCTGTTTTTTTGACAGTGGCCACGTGTATCCTGTTTTTCTTTGCAGTCTTTCGATTGCAGGAGATCAGCCATTATATGAAGCTGGTTCTCAATATTTTGATGCCCTTTATCTACGGGGCGGTCATTGCATATCTTCTGACCCCGGTGTGCAAATTCATAGAAAATTACCTGGCGGAGAAAGCACAGCTGCAGTGTTATCCGGCAGAAAAAGCAAAGAAATTAAAAAATTTCTTTAAGGGGATTGCTATTTTCATGAGCATCCTGTTATTCTGTCTGATTATTTATGCCCTGATTGCCATGCTGGTGCCGCAATTGGTCAACAGTGTACTTCTTCTGGTGGATGCTATGCCGGGATATATCCAGACAGTCAGTCTCTGGATGGAAAAGCTGGTGGAAGATAACCCGCTCATGTTAAGATATGTAGAACAGTATTCCACGGATATTATGGAGTACGTGCAGAATTTTGCGAAGACGAGCCTGCTTCCGAACATCAATAACATTATTACAGGGGTGTCAGCCAGTCTTCTCACCATGTTGAATGCGGCAAAGAACCTGATTATCGGCCTGATTGTGGCAGTTTATTTACTGAACAGCCGGGAAATGTTCTGCAGGCAGGCCCGTCTTATGATTCGTGCTATTTTCCGTGACCGTGAGATATCAGAGGAAGAGAAAGCCTCCGGTAAGGAGCAGAAGGCGGACTGGATCATCCGGGAAACCAACGTGCTCAATGAATATCTGGGGGGATTTGTAAAAGGAAAACTTCTGGATTCCCTGATTATCGGGTTGATCTGTATGGCATTCACTGCCATCTTTCGGATGCCGTATGCGGTACTGGTCAGTGTGATTGTGGGAGTGACCAATATTATTCCTTTCTTTGGCCCCTTTATCGGAGCCATTCCTACGGCAATGCTGATTTTGATGGTTAATCCGATCAAGTGCGTGTATTTTGTGGTATTTATCATTATATTGCAGCAGTTTGACGGAAATATCCTGGGACCGAAGATTTTGGGAAATACCACCCAGCTCAGCAGCTTCTGGGTACTGTTCGCTATTCTGTTATTCGGAGGTGTCTTTGGCATTGCGGGCATGATCATTGGCGTTCCGATCTTTGGATTTATTTATCATTTGATTCGCGATTGGATGCATGACCGTCTGGAAAACAAAAAAGAATAGTTACGTATGCAAAAGAGGCATGACCGGAAATTCCAGTCATGCCTCTTTTACATATACGATACGCTGTTATGCTTTTTTCTTTTTGTGGGTGTATTTCTCTTCGCAGTATTGGCAGCGATAGATGCCTTTCTTCGGATCGGTCAGAAGGAAGACCTGCTCCAGTTCCTGCTCAATGGAAGTGATGCAGCGCGGGTTTTTGCATTTTGCCACGTTGTGGATCTCTTTCGGAAGAGAAAGGGTTTTCTTTTCCACGATCTGGTCATTTTTAATGATATTGACGGTAATATTGTGATCGATGAATCCCAGTGCGTCCAGGTCAATTTCATCAATGGGGCACTCGATCTTGATAATGTCCTTTTTGCCCATCTTATTACTCTTTGCGTTTTTGATGATGGCAACGGTGCAGTCAAATTTGTCGAGTCCCAGATATTTATAGATTTCCATGCTCTTGCCGGCTTCGATATGGTCCAGTACGAAGCCTTCGTAAAGTCCACCGATATTTAACATACTTTTACCTCCAGAAGTGTGAGAATCAGGGCCATACGGACATAGACACCGTACTGTACCTGACGGAAATAAGCGGCTCTTGGATCTTTGTCCACTTCAACAGCAATCTCATTGACTCTGGGAAGCGGATGCATGACGATCATGTCGTCCTTTGCCAGCTCCATTTTCTGATTGTTCAGAATATAGAAATCTTTCAGACGTACATAATCCTCTTCGTTGAAGAAACGTTCTCTCTGCACACGGGTCATGTAGAGTACATCCAGCTCCGGCATAACGTCCTCAATACGCTCTACCTCGCGGTAGGGGATGCCGTTGGCTTCCAGAACTTCTTCTTTAATATAGCTGGGCATCTTCAGCTCTTCCGGAGAGATGAAGATAAAGTTCACACCCTCATAGCGAGCCAGTGCACGTACCAGGGAATGAACGGTACGGCCGAATTTTAAGTCTCCGCACAGTCCGATGGTAAAATGATCCAGCCGTCCCTTTAAAGAACGGATCGTTAAAAGATCGGTTAATGTCTGGCTGGGATGCTGATGACCGCCGTCACCTGCGTTGATAACCGGAATGGATGAAACAGCGCTGGCTACCATGGGAGCACCTTCTTTTGGATGACGCATGGCACATATATCGGCGAAACAGGAAATCATACGAATGGTATCAGAAACACTCTCACCTTTGGAAGCGGAGCTGCTTGCTGCAGAAGAAAAACCTAAAACATTACCGCCAAGATTTAACATGGCAGCTTCAAAACTAAGACGGGTACGGGTACTTGGCTCATAGAAAATAGTTGCAAGTTTCTTGCCCTCACAGGCGTGTGCGTACTTTTTCGGGTGGAGTTCGATGTCATGGGCGAGATCCAGAAGCTGGTCAAGCTCTTCGACACTGAAATCCAGGGGACTCATCAGATGTCTCATAGATACCTCCTAATATGTGGATGTTTTATTGAAAACTCTCTAACCTAAAAAAATACACCATGTCAGTAAAAAAAGCAAGATCTATTTTGAAGAAAATTTATCCCCCGGGGAGGCTTGCCGGTCAGCTGCCCACACGATATACTGGTCAGAGTATAAAAAGGGGTTACAGTTCACACAATCGTTACTGGAACGAGGTACGAGTGAACAGTAACAAAAAGGGAGATATGGAGTAACATGAGTCAGACATTGGAAGAAATCCGCCAGTACTGGAACAGCCGGGCGGAAGGATATACATTGAGCAACCGGGAGGAACTGGAGGATGAAACGCATCTGGCCGTCTGGAAAGAGCGGATTCAGAAAGCACTGGAGGGACATCCCTGCCAGTATGTGCTGGATGTGGGATGCGGACCGGGATTTTTCTCGATTCTGCTGGCAAAGCTGGGCTATGAAGTGACCGCCATTGATTATACGGAAAATATGCTCACGGAAGCCAGAAAAAATGCAGAAGATTTCGGAGTGGATGTGACATTTCGCCAGATGGATGCCCAAAATCTGGAGTTTGAGGACGAAACATTCGATCTGGTTATCAGCCGGAATGTACTGTGGAATCTGGAAGCACCGGATCAGGCCTACGGAGAGTGGATGCGGGTGCTGAAACAAGGCGGCACGCTTATGAATTTTGATGGAAATTTCTATTATTATGTGACAGATGCAGAGTATGGTGACCGTACCCGCTGGGAACACAAACATATGCAGGGCGTCAGCGCCAACCTCATTGACCGGATCGGTGAGCAGCTGCCCCTGGCAAAAAAATTCCGGCCGGAATGGGATATGAGCGTGCTCAAAGCACTGGAACCGCAGAAGCTTACTTCGGAAGTGACCAACGATAAAATTCTGCCGGACGGCCATCGTCTGGTGCTGAATTTTCTGGTGACAGCGGTTAAATAGGGAAACAAAGTGACAGTTGCACAATGCCTTCTGCTCATGTTACAATAATCGGCAGCGAAAAATGAGCAGAAAGGAATGAGCAGAGTATGAGAGGACTTTATTCGTCCAAAACAAAGATCCGTCATCAGATATTTACGGAAATTGCCCGCATGGCTTATGAGGGCGGCGACTGCAGTAAAATGGAAGAACTTCCATATAAAATTGTACCTGGAGAGGTAGCATCTTATAGAGAGAGCATTTTCCTGGAGCGTGCAGTAGTCGGAGAGCGTCTCCGTGTGGCTATGGGACTTTCCCTCAGGAAGATTTCCGAGCATTCCCTGATTTCCCAGGGTGTGGAGGCCAGCGTTGTGGAGGAGAAGTATTACGAGCCGCCTCTGATTAACATTATCAAGTTTGCCTGTCATTCTTGTCCGGAGAACCGTGTGATCGTAACGGAAGGATGTCAGGGATGTCTGGAGCATCCGTGTAAGGAAGTCTGTCCTAAGGGCGCTATCTCAATGGTAAATGGCAAATCCCATATTGATCCGGAAAAATGTATCAAATGTGGAAGATGTGTGGACGCCTGTCCATACAATGCCATCATCCATCAGGAGCGCCCTTGTGCAAAAGCCTGCGGTATGAATGCGATCCATTCCGATGAGCATGGAAGAGCAGAGATTGATCAGGATAAGTGTGTATCCTGCGGTATGTGTCTGGTAAGCTGTCCGTTCAGCGCGATTGTGGACAAGGGTCAGATTTTCCAGACCATTCTGGCGATTAAGAGTGAGACACCGGTATATGCCATCGTGGCACCGGCTGTGGCAGGTCAGTTTGGACCGGACCTGAAACCGGAGAAGATCCGTCCGGCGTTCCAGGCACTTGGCTTCAAGGACGTGGTAGAGGTTGCGGTTGGTGCGGATCTCTGTACCATCGAAGAGGCAAAGGATTTTATGGAGGAAGTACCGGAGAAACTGCCGTTCATGGGAACCTCCTGCTGTCCGGCATGGTCCGTGATGGCGAAAAAGCTGTTTCCGGAATATGCCCACTGCATTTCCATGGCACTGACGCCTATGGTACTGACCGCCCGTATGATCAAGCAGAAAGAGCCGGACTGCAAGGTGGTCTTTGTAGGACCCTGTGCGGCGAAGAAGCTGGAAGCAAGCCGGAAATCTGTCCGCAGTTATGTGGATTTTGTCCTGACCTTTGAGGAACTGCAGGGCATGTTCGATGCAAAAGACGTGAACTTTAAGGAACTGCCGAATGGAGAGCCGTTAAGCCAGGCCAGCGCGGACGGACGTGGATTCGCAGCCAGTGGCGGTGTGGCAGCAGCCGTTGTCAAAGCAGTCAAACGGATGGATCCGAGCCGTGAGGTGAAAGTGGTCAATGCCGAGGGGCTGGCAAACTGCAAGAAGATGATGCAGCTTGCAAAAGCAGGAAAATACAATGGATATCTGCTGGAAGGAATGGCCTGTCCGGGTGGCTGTGTTGCCGGAGCAGGAACGATTCAGCCGATCAAGAAGACCAATGCTTCTCTGGAACTCATGAAGAAGCAGGCGGCCTTTACAGATTGTATGGATACGGAATATGAAAATCTTCTTCCACAGCTGGAAGAATTATAAAAGAATAATAGTTACAGTTCCCACAGCAGCCAGACACTTGCTGTCAGGCTGCGTAAGAACATGATTCAGGAGTAAACAATAAGAAAGCCGGAGCACGCCAATGCTCCGGCTTTCTCTCACATAACTGTATGCAAGTGTGAGCTCTTATACAGTATGGGAAGTGAGCGTGATTCCTCCTTTTGCCAGCGTCTTCTTCAGGATGATGGAGACAACCAGCGCACCGACTACGGAAAGGATATCTTTCACCAGGTAAGGAACGGATACCAGTAAGAATGAGGGGATGAATCCCATCTGTGCAATGAGGGAGTAATGGAATGCTCCCAGTACATGGCAGATCATAAGTCCTACGAGACCGATGACACCACCAGCTACATGGTTTTTCATTTCTCCGCCCATACCGCAGAAGAATGCCTGGAATAAAAATCCATACAGGAAACCGCCGGTGTAGCCGAACAGTTTACCAATGCCTGCGGTCATGCCGGTGAAGACCGGAACTCCGATAAATCCAAGGATCAGATATAACAGCACACAGAGCGTACCGCGTTTGCGTCCCAGGCTGAAGCCGCACAGTGCAACCGCGAAGGTCTGCAGGGTGATGGGAACACCGGACGGCATGGGAATCTGCAGGATGGACAGCACCGCCAGAACAGCGGTAAACATGCCAACCATGGCAATGGTCTGCGTGGAAGTATTCGATTTGTTCATAACAGTCAACCTCTTTTCATAAACTAGAAACTATTATATATGTGTAGTTAACTGTAGTCAATATGAAGTTGACAAATTTGGTTACAGTGTCAAAACTCATCTTCCACGACATGCTTGCATGTCGGTGGGAGATGGAGTTTATGACACGCCCTTCAATGAGGATGAAGTGGGGCAAAAGCACCACGGGAATCCGAATTGAAGCAGGATTGTGGGAGTGCGAAGCACGAAACAATCCGTGTAACCGGAGGTTCGGGTGTTTTGACACCCGAA
>CAVFMZ010000040.1:0-24036 GCA_963623675.1 Firmicutes bacterium CAG:176
CAATACTGTCTGCCAGAACGATCTCATAGGTGTTGCCAATGTGAGGTTTTCCGGATGCATAGGCAATGGCGGTTGTCATATAAAATTTTTTCTTTTCCATTTGCTTACCTCTGTTAATACTTACTTTTATCAGAGTAGCACAGGAGGAAAAAGAAGTCAATTGCCATCCAAAAGAGAGGCCTGCCGGAGAAGAAAACGATAGCGCATCTGCACGGCCTGAAGTTCATAAATGGAAGAGTCCACAAGGTCAGGGTCCACGACGTTTTCAAAATTAGAGTAGGCACGGTCGAGGGCGGATTTGGTTCTGGCAAGGTCTTCCAACAGCTGCTGTTTCCGGGTATCCGGTATGGGGGCTGCTCCTTTTACTTTCATAATCATCTTCCTTCCTGTCTGGATCTATAGGTTAGTATCAGTATAGTCGCCACAGGAAAATTTATACGAAATCTGGAATATTTTTCTGGTGCATTCATATAGATGGACGGAGAGGAGCGGGATTGATGGAAAAAGAAAAAGGAATGTTTCTGATTATTGGCGCCTGCCTGCTGGTGCTGTTTCTGGCCACAGTAAAACATAAAGCAGAGATGCTGTTAAATTTCTGTATCCGGTCTGTCATGGGAGCAATTACCATCTTCGGGATCAATACAGTGCTGGCAAACTGGGGGATTCCCTGTGCTGTGGGACTGAATCTGTGGAGTCTTTTGACATCCGGAACCCTTGGTTTCAGCGGGGTTTCTCTGCTTTATGCCGTCGCGGCCGTCCGGCTTTTGTAACATATTCCCAAAATTTGTGAACAAATTGTAAACCCCATAGACAGCCGTCAGATGAGCACTTATAATGAGTCTTGTGATAAACGTTTATCTTAATGTGGCATTTCGCCATGGGCTCACAGTTTTATTCTGAGCCAAATTCCATTTTAAAATTGCAGCACAGAAGAGAAAGGGATGCTGCTGGAGGTATCTATGTGAAAAGCACGGGTTTGTGGGTTGCAGACTCCTGTGGAAGGTATGCAAATGCATTCATGGAGTATGTGAACCTGAAGAAAGGTCAGCTCTTTCAGGTACGGGTATGTACGGACGAAGAACAGCTGGTGAAGGCGCTTGCCGGGGAAGAGATCGAAATTTTGCTGATTACGGCGGAGTGGTATGAGCGGTATCAGGAACTCATCCATATTTCTTGTGTGATCATTCTCTCGGAAGGAAGCCTGATGAAAGAATTCAGCAGTCAGCCGGCCGTCTACAAGTATCAGTCGGCGGAAAATATTCTCCGGGAAATTATGTATTACTATTCCGGGCAGGATGCGGAGGAGACATATATTACCGGAGTGCGGAAGGAGAACAGGCTGATCGGGGTGTATTCACCGGTAGGGGGAATCGGAAAGACAGTATTTGCACTGACATTGGGCCAGATACTGGCGGAGAGCCGGAACCTTTTATATCTGAATCTGGAGGAAAATTCCGGAATGGCCGGATTTATGGGAACCGGCCACTGGAATATGTCAGATCTTATTTATTTTTTAAGACAAAAAAATAACACGCAGTTTCTCTATCGGTTAAATAGTATGGTTCAAAAACTGGATCGGATGGATTATATCCCGCCCTGTGAATCCTATACGGATTTTCGGCAGATTGAACTGGAGGAGTGGAGCTATCTGCTACAGCTTATCCGGACAAGAAGTTCCTATGATGTGATTATCCTGGATCTGGGAAATTCCATGGGGCATGAACCGGAGCTTCTGCGGCAGTGCGACGGGATCTACATGCCGGTGCGGCAGGACATGATCTCCAGGGCAAAGATCAGCCAGTGGGAACGATACATTTCGAATTTAGACAATTTGCAGGTGTTGGAAAAGTTACAAAAACTGGAACTCCCACAGCTGGAACATGTGCCCGACAGCGAAGAAGATCTTCTGGCGCTGCCCCGGCAGAAACTGGGTGCGTACATCCGGGGACTGATCCGGGAATAAGGAGGAACCATGGAGTTGTGTGAAGAACTGAAAAAGCAGATTCTGGAGCGGGTGGATTTAAGCCGGGAGGTATCGGATGAAGAAATACAGGAACTGATTGATGAAGTGGTATTATCCTGCGGAAAAGAACGGCATCTGTCTCTCAACGAACGATGCAGGATCAAAAAAGAATTGTTTTATGCCCTTCGTAAGATGGACGTGCTTCAGGAATTACTGGAGGAAAAAAGTATTACGGAGATCATGGTAAACGGAACGGATGGAATCTTCCTGGAGAAGAACGGCAAATTAAGCCGCTGGGAAAAATCTTTTTCTTCCAAAGAACGGATTCTGGATATTATCCAGCAGATTACAGGAGCATGCAACCGGGTAGTCAATGAAGCGTCTCCCATCGTCGATGCAAGACTGGACAACGGGGACCGGGTTCATGTGGTACTGCCTCCGGTAGCGGTCAACGGGCCTATCATCACAATACGAAGATTTCCGGAAGAGCCTGTGACCATGCAGAAGCTGCTGGAACTGGAAAGTCTTTCGGAGGAGGAAGCAGAATTTTTAAAGAAGGCGGTGCAGGCCGGATACTCCATTCTCGTTGCCGGTGGTACCGGAAGCGGAAAAACCACGTTCCTGAACGTACTCGCAGGGTATATTCCGCAGGATGAACGTGTGATTGTCATCGAAGATACCGCAGAACTTCAGATCAGAACGGTACCGAATCTGGTCCGGCTGGAAACCAGGGATGGCGGTGCGGAGGACTGCCGTGAGATTTCCATGAGAGATCTCATTAAGGCGTCTCTCAGAATGCGGCCAACGCGGCTGATTATAGGAGAGGTGAGGGGCGCAGAAGCGTTTGAACTGCTTACCTGCCTGAATACCGGCCACGACGGAAGCATCAGCACCTGTCATGCCAACAGTACCGCCGATACGATTACCCGCCTGGAAACCATGGTTTTGATGGGGATGGAATTGCCCTTACAGGCTATCCGGAGGCAGATTGCATCCGGAGTGGATCTGATCGTTTATCTGGGGAGGCTGCGGGATAAAAGCCGCAGACTTCTCGAAATCACGGAAGTGACCGGGATGGAAGGGGAACGGGTGGAGTTAAATCCGCTTTTCCTCTTCCGGGAAACCGGGGAAAAGAATGGAAAAATTTGTGGAATACAGGAGAGGGTAGGGGAGATGAAGCAGATTGAAAAATTTCAGCGTGCCGATATGTGGGAAACAAAGGAAGGAACTTCTGATGGATGCGGGGAGCGGACTGCTCCTGCTGACGGGAATCTCCTGGCTGTATTATGACACCTTTCTGGCCGTGTTGTTCTTAAGTCCGCTTCTGATCTTCTGGCACAGGGAATGCGGCAAGGTGAGGAAGAAGAAAGAAAAAGAACAGTTTTTAAAAATGTTCCGGGAATGGATTCTTCTGCTGGCATCCTCTCTGTCAGCCGGATATTCCGTAGAAAATGCATTTGCAAAATCCAGAAGGGAACTGGCGCTCATGTTTCCCAGGGGAGGAATCATGCTGGAGGAGCTGGAAGAGATGATCCGGAAGACCGATAATAACCAGCGGCCGGAACAGCTGCTGGAAGAACTGGCAGAAAAGCATCCTTATGAAGAGGTAAAAAGCTTTGTGGAGGTATTCTGCACGGCCAGGGGAAGCGGCGGAAGTCTGAATGGGATCATTCGGAAAACCTCTGCACAGATGGCGGAGATTATGGATACCCGAAGAGAAATCGATACCTTTCTGGCAGCCAAGGTATATGAGCAGCGGATTATGATGGTCATGCCTGCGGGGGTGCTGCTGTATATAAGGCTTGGTTCCGGGGAATTCATTGCAGATCTTTATCATAATCTGGCGGGCGTCTGTGTCATGACCATCTGTCTTCTGGTGTATCTGGGGGCCTGTGTTTTGGGAAGAAGGATGGTGCAGTTTGAAATATGACACAGAAAAGAAAACGATGTCTGGCAGCGCTGGCAGGATTCCTCCTGACGGCGGGATTCTGGATCTACAGTCTGTACGGACATCAGCCAGTCAGCCGGTTAGTGCGTCCGGAACAGGGAACCGGCAGCCGGGAAGAACAGCTGGAAGTCCGGATGGGGGAAAAGACGTATCCTTTAGAAATTCTTCTCAGGGAACAACAACTTTCAAAAGAACAGATACAGGAACGACTGGGACAGACCGGTGATCGGCTGGAGGAATTGTTTCTGAATGGCAATCCGGATCTTGAACATATTAGAGGAACGGTGTCCATGCCGTCTTCCGATCCGGAAACCGGAGTGAACCTTCAGTGGTATGTAAGTTCCTGGGAATATCTGACGGTGGACGGAACCATTAAAAATGAAAGTCTCACAGAACCAACGGAACTTCAGGTACAGGTGGTGATGGAACTGCAGGGGGAGACCGGGGACTGGCAGCGGACCATTACCATTCAGCCGCCGGATGAACGTGTGGCGGAAGATCAGATCCGTGTACTTGCGTGGCAGCTTTCCGAACAACAGAAGGATAACAGCACTGAACTGGTATTGCCGGAAGAACTGGAAGGAACTTCGCTAATCTGGTATTTCAGGAAGGACACTACCTGGTTATTGCTGGGAGCACTTTCCATTCTGACTGTATGCGCCATGCGGTTAGGGGAAAAGCAGGAGGAAGAGCGCGCACTGGCAGAACGGGAGCGGCGGATGCAGCTGGTCTATCCGGAGATTGTCAGCCGCATGGGACTTTATATGGGAGCCGGAATCAGTACCCGGAAGGCGTGGGAGCGCATTGTGGCAGGTTACCGGCAGGAACATGAATCCTGTAACGAAGCCTATGAGGAAATGTGTACGGCGCTGTATGAAATGCAGAATGGCGTGCCGGAGAGTACGGCCTATGAGCGGTTTGGAGCAAGATGCCGCCTGCCGTCCTATCTGAAACTGGGAACGCTGTTAAGCCAGAATTTAAGAAGGGGTACCAGAAATCTGACGGAGCTTCTGGAAGAAGAGTCCAGGGAAGCCTTTGAGAACCGGAAGGCTCTGGCGAAAAAGATGGGAGAAGAATGTGAAAGCAAACTGTTACTGCCGATGATACTGATGCTGCTGACCATTCTGGTCATGATTATGTATCCTGCAGTGATGTCATTTCAAATATAGAGAAGGAGGAACTTATGGAAAAGAAGATATGGAAAATCAAATGGTTTTTGAAAAACTTCTGGGAAGACCAGAGTGGAATGGGTGTGGTGGAAGTCATTTTAATTATCGTGGTTCTCATTGGTCTGGTCATTATTTTCAAGACAAAAATCACGGAAGTGGTAAACAGCATTTTTGAGAAAATTGTTTCTCAGAGCAGCAGTGTGTAGGAAGCGGAAAGGCCAGGTGACCGTATGGCTGGCGTTGACATTTCTGGTATTTTTAAGCCTTTATCTCATTTGTCTGGAATCAGTGCAGAAGCAGTCTGCAAGGAGAATGGCAGAACAGGTGACGGAGAGCAGTCTGTTTTCTCTTTTTTCGGAATATGAACCCCATTTACTGGAAAACTACGATTTGTTTTATCTGGATACTTCCTTTCGGAGTGGAAAGGAAAACAGGGATGAACTTTGCAGCCATCTGTGGAAATTCACGGAAGATAATCTGAATCGGACACAGGGAGGGACGGTACTGAATTTACAGATGAAAGGGGTCGAAGTCAAAGACTTTGTCAGAGCCACGGACGGAGGCGGAATGGTCTTTTATCAGCAGGCGGTCAGGGTCATGAAAGACCGGACAGGGCTGTCTCTGGCAGAGGATTGGATATTGGACGAGAAGTTTCAGGAGGAATTAAATGAAAACAGTGAAAAATTCCAGGAAGACTGTCAGGCGTATGAAGACAGTGTGGTGGACTATGAGGATGAAGAAGAGTCCCTGGATGGAGAAGCATACAGCTGGGACGGATTATGGAAACAGTTTGCCGTGGGGCAGGTAATGAAAGATCCGGATGGGATTTCACAGAAGACGGTGGATCTGACAACGGTTCCGTCGGCAAGAACCCTGTCAGAGGGGGCAGGGACTGCAGAAGCTGCAGAAACCGGAATACTGGAAAAACAGCTTTTTATCAGTTATCTGCAGGAGCATCTGACCAGTGCGGTACAAAAGAAAGACGAACTGGCGGAGGAGAGCCGGTATCTTTCGTATCAGATGGAATATCTGCTCTGGGGGAAAGGATCCGATGCAGAAAATCTGGAACAGACACTTCGGTCGCTTTTACTCATGCGGGAGGGAATCAATTATGCCTTTTTGCTGACGCATAAAGACTATGAAAAAAAAGCGGAACTGCTGGCCATTGTCCTGGCCGGACTTACGGGAAACGAAGGTCTTATAAAAAGCATGAAGCAGTTGATCCTGCTTGGATGGGCTTATGGGGAAAGCCTGGTGGAAGTGCGTCAGCTTCTGCAGGGAAAAGAGGTGGCGCTCTTAAAAGATGAGGATAACTGGCAGTTACCCTTATCCGGTGTACTGCTGCTTTTGCAGGATGCAGGGCGGTATGATGAGCGGAAGACAGAGCAAAAGGGCTTGAGTTATGATCTGTTTCTGCGGATGATACTGACCTTCTATCCGGAAGAACGCCTGGCCATGGCCGGGCTGGATGTGATAGAAGGGGAGCTCCGGCAGACAGAAGGCTGCGAGAAGATTCATGTGGATCACTGTATTGAGAAACTGACGGCACAGTTCTGGATGGAAGATATGGAGCTGGAACGGAGTTATGGGTATGAATAAATTGGAAAAGGAGGTGTACCGGGATGTTCTTCCGAATAAAGACAAACAAATTACAGTTCTCTCTCCAGACACCCCACGCTTGGAAACAGGTACATTTAACTACGTTTCTGTCCGGGAGAGCATCCCGGTGCACCTTACGGAAGGCCAGTCTTACGCTGGAAACAGCGCTGGCTCTTCCGGCTTTCCTCTTTGCGGTAACCGCTCTGTTATACTTATTTTCCTTCTCCGCCCTGCAGGCAGGCGGATATCGAAAACTGACAGAGAAAGCGGAACTGCTGGCGGTGACAGCCGGGGAGGTTACCGGGCAGAATCCGTATATTACGTTATATGATTATGAGACGGCAAAACTGCCGTTTACAGCAGCAGGATTTAAAAGCCGGGGAACCGTTCAGAAGGTTACGGTACGCAGCTGGGTGGGATATACCGGAGAATCCTTTCAGGCAGGTGGAAAAGAGGAACTGGTCTATCGGACGCCGGAAGGGGAAGTGTATCATAGAAGCAGAGAATGTACTTACTTAAGACTGACGATCCGCTCTGTGACATCGGCAGAGCTGTCGGAACTTCGGAATGAATCCGGTGGAAAATATACGCCCTGTGAGTACTGTGTCAGAAAACAGCAGGCAGGCGTGCTGGTCTATATTACGGATTATGGAAACAGTTACCATAACAAAAGTACCTGCCAGGGATTAAAACGAACCATTATGGCCGTGCCCTTATCTCAGGTTGGTGGCTTAAGATGCTGTTCCAGATGCGGGGGAAGCCATTGAAACTTTTATGGATATTCCTGCATCTTGGCATTCTGTCCTGGCAGGATCTGAAAGACCGGGAGATTGATCTGCGGCCGGTATGGATTCTGGGAATGACCGGATTTCTGGATGCGATTCAAAATGGAACCGGAATCTGGCCATGGCCGGGCTGTTTCCTGCTGGGACTGGCATTACTTACAGGAGAACAGATTGGAAAAGGAGATGGATGGGTTCTTCTGGCTCTGGGCATGTGGTTTCCGGCAGGGACAGTGGAGCGGATTCTTTTAACGGGGATGTGCCTGTGTGGGGCAGCAGGATTGCTGCTGAAGAAGAAAGAACTGCCATTTGTCCCTTTTTTGACAGTGGCTGTTCTGACGGAACAATGGATATGGAAATGAAACAATACAAGAGAAAAGGAAGATTTGTTCTGGAAGCTGCGATTCTGGTTCCGGGAATTTGTCTGATTCTGGTATCGCTGGTTTACTTTACGCTGTATGCCCATGACTATGCCGTGTGTACCCATGCGGCACTGGAATCGGGAACCAAAGGAATCTACCGGGAGGGAGACAGTAATGCGGAGATGGAACAGAAGATCTGTCAGGAACTGAAGGAGAAACTGAAGCACCGGCTTTTATGGGTGAAGCAGCCTGAGATTCAGGTGCAGGTGAATCCTGTACGGGCAGAAATTCAGATCACAGGACAGGGGGATTTTCTGACAGGATGTTCGGTGAAAGTGACACGGAAAATCAGCCGGATCAGGCCGTGCACGACCATTCGAAAAAGCAGATGGCTGACAGGGAGGAAGAAAATATGAATGTACATTACAAACGGGATTTAAACAGCAATTATATGATATTGACGGACGATCATCCGGGAGAGGAAAGTTATGAAGTCCGGATGATTACGGAAAATCGGATTGCTGGTTTTCTTTCCTGTGTGAGTCAGAAGCATGAAGAGAAAAAAGAATATTATTATGAAATTACAGGCCGGCAGAGCATGAGTCTTCTGTATGAACGCCGGAAGATGACACATCTTAAGCTGCAGGATTTTTTAAGGGAACTGCAGCGGATTCTGGAAGTATCTTCGGAATATCTGCTGAACCCGGATCGCTTTGTGCTGGATCCGGAGTATATTTATCTGGACTCCAGGACAGAAAAACTGTATCTGTGCTATTATCCTGCAAATGAGAATACGATCCGGGAGTCGTTTCTGGGTCTTGCAGAATATTTTCTTGGAAAACTGGACAAAGGGGATGCGGCGGGGATTGAATTTGGCTATGATCTCTACCAGCGGGCGCTGGAGCCGAATTTCAGTCTGGTGGAAGTACTTCACAGACATGAAGAACCTGCAGAACCGGCAGTAATACCGGAGGAGCCGGATGAGGAAGAACTTCCGGCGGTCCGCGAGGATATTCTTGAAAAAACCGGAAGCTGGCGCAACTTTTTCAGAAAGAAACCAAAGAAACCGCAGATCGAAGATTATCTGGCAGAGGCAGACCGGATGGAAAGCGGAGCCGTTCTTTTCTTACGGGAACAGGGAAGTGTCTCTACGGAAACTTCTTTTTTACAGGAGAAAAAGTGGGAAGGGCTGTTCTTAAAGAGCAGGGATCCGGAATATCCGGATTTTCATATTAAGGAGAACAGCTTTCTGATCGGAAAGAGGAAAGAAAGTGTGGATGGCTGTATTCCCGTCTCCACCATCAGCAGAATTCATGCGAGAATTACAAAAGAAGGTTCCCGGTATTTTCTGGAGGATCTTAATTCCACCAACGGCACCTGGGTGGATCAGATGCAGCTGGATCCCTATGAACTGTTTCCCATGGAGGATGGAATGCGGGTGCGGTTCGCCAGTGCGGAATATGAGGTGAACCTGTAAATCGGTTGCAATCGCCCTTTAAAATCGGTATACTGATATCAAATGATGTCGGGGTCAAAAGCCCCCGACTTTGATGCCTACGGATTGCTCCGTGCTCCGCACTCCCACAATCCTACCCAATATTCGCATATCGTGGGATTATCATCCCACTTTTATGCTCATATCGGGGCGGGTCCCAAGGTCTTTCACCCACTTATGAGCGAGCTCATGTGGATTTAGACCTTTTGACCCTGGCATCATCAAATATCGACGGTCAGCAGGGATAATGCTGGCGCAGGATGGGAGTACAGACAAAAAACATGATATTTGATACACATGCACACTATGATGACAGTGCTTTCGACGAAGATAGAGAGATGCTTCTGGCATCTTTACAGAGCCACGGAGTAGGAACGGTAGTGAATTCCGGAGCGAGTCTGGACGGATGCCGCAGAACCATTGAACTGACGGAACAGTACCCATTTATCTACGGTGCTCTTGGCGTACATCCGGATGAGGTCGGAGAACTGAATGAGGAAACTTTTTCCTGGCTTCGTGAACAGCTGAAGCGGACGAAAATAGTAGCAGTAGGCGAGATCGGACTTGACTATTACTGGGATAAAGAAAAAAGAGAGGTACAGAAAGAATGGTTTATCCGACAGCTTCGCCTGGCAGGAGAACTGAAGAAACCGGTAGTGATTCACAGCCGGGAAGCGGCAGCCGATACCATGGAGATTTTAAAGGCTGAAGTGACCGATGAAATTTCCTATGAGATGCACTGTTATTCTTATTCGCCGGAGATGGCAAGGGAATACCTGAAGATGGGGTTTTATCTGGGAATCGGCGGAGTCCTGACCTTTAAAAATGCGAAGAAGCTGAAAGAAGTGGTGGAAGAAGCACCTATAGAGAGACTGCTTCTGGAAACGGACTGCCCGTATCTGGCACCGGTTCCCAATCGCGGAAAACGAAATGATTCCACCAACATTCATTATGTAGCGGAAGAACTGGCGAAGATCAAAGGAATGACCGCCGAAGAGGTCATCCACATTACAGAGGAAAATGCAAGAAGATTTTACAGAATATCGGAGGAGAACGCATGAGCAGACCGGAGCCAACGCTTGGAAATCCCAAGAACACCATAGAAATATTACAGAAATATAAGTTTGTATTTCAGAAAAAATTCGGACAGAATTTCCTGATTGATGAACATGTGCTGGAGAAAATCATCAGTGCGGCAGGAATCGGCCCGGATGATTTTGTAGTGGAGATCGGCCCCGGTATCGGAACCATGACACAGTACCTGGCCCATGCGGCAAGAGGCGTGGCTGCGGTAGAGATCGACAAGGCATTGATTCCGATTCTGCAGGATACGCTGTCTGCCTACGATAATGTAACGGTGATCAATGAGGATGTCCTGAAAGTAGATTTAAAAGAACTGGCAGAGAAAATGAATGGAGGACGCCCGGTGAAGGTGGTGGCGAATCTTCCATATTATATTACTACTCCCATTATTATGGGACTCTTTGAAAGCCATGTGCCGGTAGAGAGTATTACGGTCATGGTACAGAAAGAAGTGGCTGAACGTATGCAGGCAGGGCCGGGAACGAAAGACTACGGTGCGTTATCCCTGGCTGTGCAGTATTATGCAGAACCCTATATTGTAGCCAATGTGCCGCCAAACTGCTTTATGCCGCGGCCGAATGTAGGATCTGCCGTTATCCGTCTGCAGGTGCATGAAAATCCGGATGTGAAGGTACAGGATGAAAGTCTTATGTTCCGGATTATCCGTGCGTCCTTCAACCAGAGAAGAAAGACGCTGCAGAACAGTATCAGCCATGATCCGCAGCTTGGCATCAGCAAGGAAGTGGTTGCCAGAATTCTGGAGGAACTGGGACTTTCTGCGACGATCCGCGGTGAGGCATTAAGCCTTCAGCAGTTTGCCGCGTTTTCTGATCTTGCATTAAAGTATAAGTAGAGAACCGGCTGCATAGAATAGTTCTGAGGGACAGGAGGGAATTCTATGCAGAAATACAGAAGGCAGATTGCATATTTATATGCATATGAACATGGAGAACAGCTCTGCATGGCAGGTTTTGTAAAGGCAGAAGAACGGGCCGGACAGTGCAGAATTGCTGTGCATTTAAAGGGATACTGTCATCCGGGAGAGGATGCAGGTGAACTGTATATTTATTTTTACCGGAAGAACCAGGCGGTCTGCATTCCACTGGGAAAGATGGAGAGCAGAAACGGCGCGCTGGAATGGCATGGATGCATGGAAGCGGATGATATTCTGGGAAAAGGCATCTGCTTTGATGAAACCAGAGGAATCCGGGTCTGCCGTCCGGGCGGAAAAGATTATGTGGCAGAATGGGATGACTATCCGGTGGATCCGGCCAGATTTGTGCTGTATCCCAAAGGCGGTCTGAAATGTATCCGCTGTCCGTGGTTCGGAAATTGTGACAGGAGTAATGAGGACGATGCTGACAGAAGAGGAAAAGTATATGAAGGAAGCGATCCGGCAGGCGAAGAAAGCCGGAAAGCTTGATGAGGTGCCCATCGGCTGTGTGATCGTCCGGGACGGAAAGATCATCGCCAGGGGATATAACCGGAGAAATACGGAGAAAAGCACGCTGGCCCATGCAGAGATTCAGGCAATTCGGAAAGCCAGTAAAGTGGTAGGCGACTGGCGGCTGGAGGACTGTACCATGTATATTACACTGGAACCCTGTCAGATGTGTGCGGGAGCCATTGTACAGGCAAGGATTCCCAAAGTGGTCATTGGAAGCCGTAATCCCAAAGCAGGATGCGCCGGCTCAGTGCTGGATCTTCTTCATGTACCGGCCTTTAATCATCAGGTAGAACTGGAAGAAGGCGTGTTACAGGAAGAATGTTCCGAAATGCTCACCAGCTTTTTCCGGGAACTGAGAAAGAAAAAGAAACAGGAAGCAGAGAAGGGCTAAATCATTTGACAAATGGGTCAAAAAAAGCTATACTGAACAGGCATCTTTGAAGATGCAACTGAATATTGTCATAAGATTTCCGTGCAGCCGGGGAGATGGCGGTGCCCTGTACCTACAATCCGCCTTAGTGGGGGTGATATCCTGCCCCGGGCTGTTTGGTCGGGAGCTGCCCTGTATAAGTGGCATTGATGTCCGGGTCTTACGCAACAGAAACCCGTGAACCGTGTCAGGTTGGGAACAAAGCAGCACTAAGCGGGACCTTTTGTGTGCCGTGAGGGTGCCTGGGCTGAGTTAACTGTACAGGTAACGTACCGGTCGGCAGTTCAAAGCAGGATGCACGGATTTAAAAATAAAATCTTATTTTATAGAAGAATCTCAAAATGAGATTCTTTTTTGTTTTTCAGGGAAACTGTCCCCTGCATATCTTTCTTGTGAAAACCGGGTTCGTAGGGTATAATAAAAACCATATGAGTATTTTACGAAACCTGAAGAAGAAGGAGTGTGTGGAATATGAAGAGAGTGGGCATTTTAACAAGCGGCGGTGACTGTCAGGCGCTGAACGCGACCATGCGTGGCGTGGGAAAAGGATTATACAATGAACTTGGCGGCGATGTGGAGATTTACGGTTTTGAGGAGGGCTACAAGGGCCTGATCTATAATGAGTATCGTCTGCTGACGGCAGGGGATTTTTCCGGAATCCTGACAAGAGGCGGCACCATTCTCGGAAGTTCCCGTCAGGCGTTTAAGACCATGCGCGTTCCCGATGAGAACGGCCTGGATAAAGTGGCAGCCATGAAACAGAATTACCGCAGGCTGGATCTGGACTGCCTGGTGATTCTGGGAGGAAACGGCACACAGAAGACGGCAAATCTTCTGAGAGAGGAAGGATTGAATATCATTCATCTTCCGAAGACTATCGACAACGATATCTGGGGAACGGACATGACCTTCGGTTTCCAGAGTGCGGCAGACATTGCCACGGAATGTATCGACTGTATCCACACCACAGCGGCTTCCCATGGACGTGTCTTTATTGTAGAGGTAATGGGCCATAAGGTAGGATGGCTGACCCTCCATGCAGGGATTGCAGGAGGAGCGGACATTGTCCTGATTCCGGAGATTCCCTATGATATTAATAAAGTCTGCGATGCTATTGAGAAACGAAACAAAGCGAAAAAAGGCTTTACCATTCTGGCAGTGGCAGAAGGTGCGATTTCCAAGGAAGACGCAGCCCTGTCCAAAAAAGAATATAAAAATAAGATGGCCAATTATCAGTATCCGTCGGTTTCCTATGAACTGGAAGAACAGATTAAAGAGCGTACCGGTGCGGACGTGCGCGTGACTGTACCAGGCCATATGCAGAGAGGCGGTTCCCCGGATCCTTATGACCGGGTGATTTCTACCCGTCTGGGAGCAAGAGCAGCCAGACTCATCGTCGACGAAGAGTACGGCTATATGGTAGGAATTGTCAACGGGGAGACCTGTAAGATTCCGCTGGAAGAGGCGGCTGGCAAGCTGAAGATGGTAGAGCCCTCTTCCGGAATTATAGAAGAAGCCAAGATGATTGGCATCAGTTTTGGAGATTAAGATGTCTTATACAGCATTATATCGGAAATTCCGTCCCTCTGAGTTTTCGGATGTCAAGGGACAGGATCACATTGTAACAACGTTAAAAAATCAGATTATGGCGGATCGGATCGGACATGCCTATCTGTTCTGTGGTACCAGAGGTACCGGTAAGACAACGGTGGCGAAGATCTTTGCAAAAGCAGTGAACTGTGAGCATCCGGTAGATGGAAATCCCTGCGGGGAATGTGCATCCTGCCGGGCCATTGCTTCCGGTGCATCCATGAACGTCATTGAGATCGATGCGGCCTCCAACAACGGCGTGGATAATATCCGTGAGATCCGGGATGAAGTCGCTTATTCCCCCACGGAAGGAAAATACAAAGTCTACATTATTGACGAGGTGCATATGCTCTCTATCGGCGCGTTCAACGCACTGCTGAAGACACTGGAAGAGCCGCCTTCCTATGTGATTTTTATTCTGGCAACCACGGAAGCCCATAAGATTCCTGTAACCATTCTGTCCCGGTGTCAGAGATATGATTTCCGCAGAATTACCACGGAAACCATTACAGCCAGACTGCAGGAACTCATGGATACGGAGCAGGTGGATGTGGAAGACCGGGCGCTGACGTATATTGCAAAAGCGGCAGATGGTTCCATGCGAGATGCCTTAAGTCTTCTGGATCAGTGTATTGCATTTTATCTGGGACAGAAGCTGACCTATGATCACGTGCTGGAAGTGCTGGGAGCCGTCGATATTGATGTGTTCAGCAGCCTGTTCCGGAAGATCTGCAAGCAGGAACTGACCTCGGTCATTCAGGAAGTGGAACAGATTATCCTTCAGGGACGGGAACTGTCTCAGTTTACACTGGATTTTATCTGGTACTTAAGAAATCTTCTCATGCTCCGCACCGATGAAGGTATGGCGGAGATGCTGGATGTATCCGGGGAAAATCTGGCTCGCATGAAAGAAGAAGCACAGCTTGCAGATCCGGAGACATTGATGCGGTATATCCGTGTCTTTTCTGAACTGTCCGGACAGTTACGCTATGCCACCCAGAAGCGGGTGCTGGTGGAAATTGCCATGATTAAACTGTGCCGGCCGGCCATGGAGCAGAATTATGACTCCATTCTCCAGCGGATTGCCCAGATTGAGCAGAAACTGGAACAGGGAATTCCGGTGGGAGCCATGCCCCAGCAGGCAGCAGCACAGCAGGAGCCGATGCCACAAAAGGCAAAAAAACTGCCGAGAGAAGCCATGTCCCAGGATGTGCAGATGTTCATGGGACGTTTTCAGGAACTCCGCAGGAAAATGGGTGGTATGCAGAGCCAGCAGTTAAAAGATGCAGTCTGCAGGGAACTGCCGGATGGAACCGGAGTTCAGGTAATTCTCGGAAGGGAACTTCCGGTGGATGAACAGGCACTGGCAGCAGATCTGGAAACCCTGGTGGAACGGGAGCTTGGGGTGCATATGAAATTTCAGGTGCACACGCCCCATAATGATCCGAGACCCCAGGAGCCGGTAGCGGATTTATCGGGGCTTATTGATATGGAAATTGAAATAGACGCAGAGTAACCCTGCAGAATAATCTGCAGGATTCTGATAGATAAAACAGACAGGAGGATTTTAAAATATGGCAAAAAGAGGTGGATTTCCTGGAGGCGGAATGCCCGGAAACATGAGTAATTTAATGAAACAGGCACAGCGTATGCAGCGTCAGATGGAGGAGAGTGCCAAAGAGCTGGAGAGCAAAGAGTTCACGGCGGCAGCGGGCGGCGGAGCCGTAGAAGTGACGGTAACCGGTAAAAAAGAAGTGACCAAAGTCAAACTGGATCCGGAAGCAGTGGATCCGGATGATGTAGAGATGCTGGAAGACCTGATTATGGCAGCAACCAATGAGGCTCTCAGAAAAGCAGAAGAAGCATCCGCGGCGAACGTGGCAAAACTGACCGGCGGTCTGGGCGGAGGACTTCCGTTCTGATGGAATATTACAGCAATCAGATTGGCCAGTTAGTGGAGCAGCTGTCATCTCTGCCGGGAATCGGCGCCAAGACAGCCCAGCGGCTGGCTTTTCATATTATCGATATGCCTCAGGAGCGGGTGGAAAAACTGGCGGATACCATGGTAAAAGCGAAAAAAACCATCCGTTACTGCAAAGAATGCCTGACGCTGACCGATCAGGAATTATGTCCCATCTGCGCCAATCCCAGCCGTAATCACCGGATGATCATGGTGGTGGAAAATCCGCGGGATATGAGTGCGTATGAGAAGACCGGAAAATATGACGGTGTATACCATGTATTACATGGAGCCATTTCTCCCATGCTGGGAATCGGTCCTTCTGATATCCGGCTGAAGGAACTGATGCACCGTCTGGAACAGGATGTGGATGAGGTGATTATTGCCACCAATTCCAGTCTGGAGGGAGAGACCACAGCCATGTATATCAGCAAACTGGTCAAACCGACAGGAATCAAGGTGAGCCGGATTGCCAGCGGAGTACCGGTGGGCGGCGACCTGGAATATATTGATGAAGTAACACTGCTCCGCGCGCTGGAAGGCCGCGTGGAACTGTAAGGAGGAGAACATCATGAGTATTTCAAAAAAGAGTTTTGGAGTTACAAAAGACGGAAAAGAGACCTTTCTCTACACCATGACCAATGAGAAGGGAATGGAAGCGGCAGTGACTGATTTTGGAGCAATCCTGGTGCAGCTGATCGTTCCGGATGCCAAAGGCGGAAAACGGGACGTGGTTCTCGGATTTGATTCCGTAACAGAGTATGAAGGAAACGACTGCTTCTTTGGTTCCACCATCGGCCGGAATGCAAACCGTATTGGCGGCGCAGCTTTTGATCTGGATGGGGTTACTTACCATCTGGCAGCCAATGAAAATGGAAATAACCTCCATACAGAATTCGATCATGGATTCCATAAAGTGATCTGGAATGCAGAAGTCCTGGAAGCAGAAAATGCAGTGAAATTTACATATTGCAGTCCGGACGGAGAAAACGGTTTCCCGGGAAATCTGGACATGAGCGTTACTTATACGATGCAGGAAGACAATGCCATCCGCATCGACTATGACGGAGTCAGTGACAAGAAGACGGTTATCAATGTCACCAACCACAGTTACTTCAATCTGGGCGGACATGACAGTGGATCTATCTGTGATGAGCGGATCAAAATTGATGCAGACGGCTTTACGGAGATTCTGCCGGGAGCAATTCCTACCGGAAAGATTCTGCCGGTAGAAGGAACCCCTATGGATCTTCGTGTTTTGAAACGTGTAGGTGATGAAGTGGATGCAGACTTTGAACAGCTGACGCTGGTACAGGGGTATGACCATAACTGGGTACTGAAGAATCATGGAAAGCTGGAGCAGATCGCCCAGGTTGAGGACGACCGTTCCGGTATTACAATGGAAGTATATACAGATCTTCCGGGTGTACAGTTCTATGCAGGCAACTGTATCACTCCACAGAAAGGAAAAGACGGAGTTTCTTATAATAAACGTCATGCACTGTGTCTGGAGACACAGTATTTCCCGAACAGCGTGAATATCCCGGCATTCGAGCAGCCGGTATTCGATGCGGGAGAGCATTGCAGAACAACGACGATTTATAAATTCCGGTAAATATATGTTAAAGATTTTTTTGGTTGAAGATGAAATTGTGATGCGGGAAGGCATCAAAAATAATATTGACTGGGAGCGGGAAGGCTTTGACTTTGTTGGTGAGGCCAGCGATGGAGAACTGGCCTACCCGCTCATCCAGAAGACACATCCGGATATTCTGATTACAGATATCCGGATGCCTTTTATGGACGGACTGGAGTTAAGCCGTCTGGTAAAACAGGAAATGCCGGATCTTAAGATTATTATTTTAAGCGGCTATGATGAATTTGAATATGCGAAGGAAGCCATCAGCATTGGCATTACCGATTATCTGGTGAAACCCATCGGTGGAGCCCAGCTTCTGGAGGCGGTGAAGAAAGTTGCCCAGGTAGTGGAAGAGGAAAAGCAGCAGCGGCAGTTTCTGGAAACCTTTCAAAAAGAACAGGAAGAAAATGCCCGGATTGCCCGTCAGAAATTTTTCCGAAAGCTGGTATCCGGAAAATTACAGGTATCCACGGCTTTGAAAGAAGGCCGGGAAAACGGTATGGAGCTGGCGGCCAATCGTTATAATATTGTGCTGTTCCAGATCTTTACGGGAAAGGAAGCGGAAGCTTATTCCGAAGAACAGAACCGGGTTGCCCAGCTTATTGAGAGCCGGGCGGAGGAAATTCCCGACGTGATTCCGGTGGAACTGGGACTGGAAGGCTGGGCATTTATTCTGAAAGAAACATCGGAAAACAGCCTGGAGCAGACGGAAGAAGAACTTTCTGAAAAATTGAAGGATGCAGTGGCAGAAGGCGCAGACCAGATAGAGTATTTTGGAGGAATCGGAAATGCAGTGGGACGTCTCAGCGAATTGAACCGCTGTTTTGAAGATGCAAACAGAGCCTTCGCGTACCGGTATCTGAAGGAGCGCAATCAGTTTATTCACTGTGACCAGGAGCCGGAAGCTACAGGGGAAGAGATCAGCTTAAGCTCCCTGAACCTGGATAAGATGGACCGGAAAATCGTGGAAAGCTTTTTGAAAACGGGTACGAAGGCGGAGATCCCGCATTTTATCGATGAGTACTTTGAAAGTCTGGGAGAGAAGAATATTCAGTCACTGCTGTTCCGGCAGTATGTCACCATGGATATGTATTTTGCGGCGGTGGCAATTCTGGAACAGATGGGTTATTCCTCTTCCGACCTGGTGGAGCGATGCGGCGACTTGAAGACCATGACGGCTGTTATTTCCACGGTGGAACAGACCAAGGAATATATGAAGAAGCTGTTTGATGCGGTCATGGAGTTAAGAGAGACCGTATCCCGTAAAAAATACAGTTCCCTTCTGAAAACCGCCCAGGAATATATCCGGAACAATTTTGAAAATGAGGACATTTCCCTGAATGCGGTAGCGGCCAGCGTGAATTTAAGTCCAAACCATTTCAGTACGATTTTCAGCCAGGAAACAGGACAGACCTTCATTGAATTCCTGACAGAAGTGCGGATGGAAAAGGCGAGGGAACTTCTGCGAGGCACGTCCATGAAGACAGCGGAGATTGCCTTTGCGGTGGGATACAAAGATCCCCATTATTTCAGCTATTTATTTAAGAAAACACAGGATTGTACCCCGAGAGAATTCCGGGCCGGAAAGTAGGAGAGAAGGAATGGCAGGAAAAAATTCCACGCTGAAAAAACGTCTGAATATGCTGATTGCGGTCTGCCTGATTCCACTTGCGGCAGTTGTCATTTATCTTCTGATTATGATGAACCGTTTTTCCAGCCGGTATGATCTGATTGTGGAAAATATTACAAAAGCAAACGCATACAATATTGATTTCAAAGAAGACATGGACTATGTCATGTATATTATTGTAGTCAATTCGGAACGTGCGGATGAATTGGTGGATACGAAACAGCCCCATGCCATGATTGAAGAAGCCCGGGATGTGTTTCAGAATCTTTATGAAGAGGCAGATACGGATTATGCGAAAAATAATCTGAAGCGAATTTTGAAAACCTTGAATACACTGGAAGACCGTGTGGAGGAAATTGAAGCGGATGCCCTTGTCAGTGGAACCTATGATCTCAATATGGAGCGTCTGGATCTGAATATCCGGGTGCTGACCGATCTTCTGCAGGAACAGATTCAGAAATATATTTATTATGAGACGACCAACCTGGAAGAACTCCGGGTGGGAATCCGTTCGGATGTAGACCGGGCAATTCAGATGAGTGTCATTGTCTTCGCGTTTATTCTGATCGGAACGGTTCTTATTAACCGGAGGATTGTACTGAGCATCACGGAGCCGATTTCCGGACTTTGCGAAATGACGCGCCGGGCAGGAAAAGGAGATTTTGCAGTCCGTGCGCCGGAAGGAGGAAATGATGAGCTTGCCGTGCTGAATCAGGGCTTCAATCAGATGGTGGAGCGGATTGGAAATCTGGTGGAAGATATCCGGGTGGAGCAGCTGAATCTGCGGGCGACGGAGTTGAAGCTGCTTCAGGCACAGATTAACCCTCATTTCTTATATAATACGCTGGATACGATTATCTGGCTTGCAGAGGCCGGACAGAAAGAACAGGTGGTCATGATGGTGTCCACCCTCTCGGATTTCTTCCGGACTACCTTGAGTAAGGGGCGTGATTATATTACGGTAAAGGAAGAGACAGCACATATCCGAAGTTACCTGACCATTCAGCAGTTCCGTTATCGGGACATTCTGGAGTATGAGATCGATATTCCGGCGGAACTGGAAGAATATCAGATTCTCAAACTGACCCTTCAGCCGCTGGTGGAAAATGCACTTTACCATGGTATCAAGAACAAGCGTGGACTGGGACATATTCTGGTCAGCGGGAAAAAGCAGGGAGATCATCTGGTGTTCACGGTAAGGGATAACGGAAAAGGGATGGATCCGGAACGTCTTGCCTATGTGCAGCGGCTTATCAGCGGCGAACTGAAGGATGAGGATGCGCCGTCCGGCTTCGGACTGTTTAATGTCAATCAGAGACTGCAGTTAAATTACGGACCGGAGTATGGTCTGCTCCTCGCAAGTGAAGAGGGCGAGTGGACGGAAGTGAATGTAATCATTCCTGCCGTAAAAAAATGAACTTGTTCGTAAAAAATCCAACTTTTGTTCATAGTTTGTTCAAAAAATAGTAAAAAATTATACTTAATCCCAAAGGATGTCCGTATTTTTTTTCGGAAAAATAAGATAAGATTCTATCATAGCCGGGAGGAACCCGGCAATATCGAAAACATTAAAAATTCTTTAGGGAGGTTTTCAAACATGAAAAGAAAATTAGTCAGTGCACTTGTATGTACCGCTATGGTAGCAACCATGGTAGCAGGATGCGGAAGCTCTTCCAGCAGCACATCTACCGATGCAGCAGCAGAGGAGACAACAGATGATGCAGTAGCTGAGGATACTGCAGACGATGCAGCAGATGATACCGCAGCAGCAGACGGTGATGTAATCACCATCGGTTTCGCACAGGTTGGACATGAGTCCGATTGGCGTACTGCTTCTACCCAGTCCTGCCAGGATGTATTCTCCGCAGAGAACGGATATGATCTTCAGTTTGTAGACTGCGATAATGACTCCGCTACTCAGCTGGAAGCTGTTCGTGGATTCATCGAGCAGGATGTTGACTACATCATCATCGACCCGATCGTATCTACCGGATGGGATACTGTACTTACCGAGTGTGAGGATGCAGGAATCCCGGTTATCGTAATTGACCGTACCATTGATGATTCCGACAAATACGTTTCATGGGTAGGTTCCAACTTCAAGACAGAAGGTCTTGCAGCAGGCGAGTGGCTGAAAGCTTACGCTGAAGCAAAAGGAATCACCGAGATCAACGCACTGGTAATCGAAGGATCTACCGGAGCATCTGCAACGATCGGACGTACAGAGGGATTCAAAGAGATCGCTGACAGAGAAGGATGGACGATTCTTGATTCTCAGAGTGGTGACTTTACTCAGGATGGCGGACAGGAAGTTATGGAGTCCTACTGCAAATCCTATGAAGGAAAATTCAATGTAGTTGTTTGCCAGAATGATAACGAAGCATTTGGTGCTATGGATGCTATGAAAGCAGCTGGTGTTTCCTATGGCGTTAATGGCGATGTAATCCTTGTTTCCTTCGATGCTTGCACCGCAGGTCTTGAGTATGTACAGTCTGGTGACATTACTGCTGACTTCGAGTGCAACCCGCTGGCAGCTCCGTTCGTAGAAGAGGTTATCAAACAGCTTCAGGCTGGTGAGACTCCGGAGAAAGAAGTATACATGGAAGAGCACTGGTTTGTAAATGAGGACATCCTCAGCGAGATCACTGTTGATGGAGCAACTCAGCAGCTGACCGTTGTAACTGACGAGATCGTCGCAGCACAGTACTAATTCCTGGGGTTGGAATGTGAAACAGTAACTGATTAAAATGAGGGGGAGGCTAATAAGAAGAGTCTTCCCCTCTTTCACGGAAAGGATGTAAAACTTATGGACAATAACGTAGTATTGACCATGCGCGGCATTTCAATGACTTTCCCTGGTGTTAAAGCTCTTGATAATGTGGATTTTACCCTGAGAAAAGGTGAGATTCACGCCCTGATGGGAGAGAACGGTGCCGGAAAATCCACTCTGATCAAATGTCTGACCGGTATCAATGCATTTGAAGCTGGCGAAATCCGCGTGGACGGCATTGACGGACCGGTGGTAAACCACTCTACACTGGACGCACAGAAAAAAGGTATTTCCACCGTATACCAGGAGGTAAACCTCTGCCCGAACTTAAGCGTGGCTGAGAACCTGTTTATCGGTCGGGAACCGAAGACGAAGTTAGGAACCATCGACTGGAAAACCATGGTAAAAAAATCCCAGAAGATTGTGGATGATCTGGATATGAATGTGGATGTAACCCAGAACCTGGAAGAGTATTCTCTGGCCCTGCAGCAGATGATCGCCATTGCCCGGGCAGTGGATATGGATTGTAAGGTCCTGATTCTCGACGAGCCGACTTCTTCTCTGGATGATAATGAAGTTGAGAAGTTGTTCAGACTGATGAACCAGCTGAAGGAAAAGGGAGTAGGTATTATATTTGTTACCCATTTTCTGGAGCAGGTATATGCAGTCTGTGACCGCATCACAGTTCTTCGTGACGGCCAGCTGGTAGGAGAGTATCCAATCGCTGAGCTTCCGCGTGTAAAACTGGTTGCAGCCATGATGGGTAAAGATTTTGATGATCTTGCCTCTATCAAATCTGAGGAGTCCCCGGTATTTACCGATGACGATATTCTGATTGATGCAGAAGGCTTGAGTCATAAAGGAACGATCAAACCCTTCAGCCTGAAAGTGCATAAAGGTGAGGTTGTGGGACTGACCGGACTTCTTGGTTCCGGACGAAGCGAGCTGGCCCGCGTTATCTATGGCGCAGATAAGAACCAGACCGGTACGCTGAAAGTAAAAGGAAAAGAAGTAAAAATTAATGCACCGATCGATGCCATGAAGCTTGGCATGGGACTTCTGCCGGATGACAGAAAAGCAGAAGGTATCATCGGAGACCTGTCTGTCCGTGAAAATATTATTCTGGCTCTTCAGGCGAAGAGGGGAATGTTCAAGCTTCTGCCGATGAAGGAACAGATCGAACTGGCAGACAAATATATTGAGATGCTTCAGATTAAGACGGCAAGCCGTGAGACACTGATCAAACAGCTGTCCGGTGGTAACCAGCAGAAGGTAATCCTTGGCCGCTGGCTGGCAACAGATCCGGATTTCCTGATTCTGGATGAGCCGACCCGTGGTATTGATATCGGAACCAAGACAGAGATTCAGAAGCTGGTTCTGAAGCTTGCAGAGGATGGCAAGGGCGTTATCTTTATTTCTTCCGAGATCGAGGAGATGCTCCGTACCTGTACGAAGATGGCAGTTCTCCGTGACGGTATGAAGGTTGGGGAGATTACGGAAAGCCTGACGCAGGAGAGCGTTATGAAAGCAATTGCAGGAGGTGACACAGATGAGCAGTAAGCTGAAAAAATTAACAGGAATGCAGTTGTTTCTGCCGGTTTTCTGTATGATCCTTGTTATGGCAGCCAACATCATCTATGATGCGGCAAGCGGTAACTTTGCATTGAACTTCTTTACGATTTCTATCAGAAACGGTGTTCTCTACGGACGTCTGATCGATATCCTGAACCGTGGAAGTGAGATCGCCATTCTGGCCATTGGTATGACCCTGGTTGTATCTGCTTCTGCAGGAACCGATATTTCCGTTGGTTCCGTTATGTCGCTGGCAGCATCCTTCTGCTGCATGCTGCTGGCCGGTTACGGTGTATCCTCTACCAACGATCTGGCAATGCCGCTGCTGGTCGGCGTACTTGGCGGTGTCCTGATGGGATGCCTCTGCGGTGCCTTTAATGGATTCTTGGTAGCGTATTTAAATGTACAGCCCATGGTTGCAACTTTGATTTTGTATTCCGCAGCGAGGGCAATCGGTCTTCTGCTCTGCAATAACCTGATTGTGTATGTAAGAAATGATTCTTACAAATTCTTCGGCGGGTACTGCGGATTTATCCCGACTCCGATCGTAATCGCAGCAATCTGTGTTGTAATTATGATGCTGCTTCTGAAGAAAAC
>CAVFMZ010000041.1:0-23026 GCA_963623675.1 Firmicutes bacterium CAG:176
TCTGTTTTGCCCGGGATTCCGGGCAATTTTTATGAGGTAACGGGTAGTTCATACAAAATGTCCTTGCGCTTTCTATGATTTAGTGATACATTATTTTGTGTGATGAGGAGAAAAAAATACCAGATATAGTAATGGAGGGAGTAACATGAAGGAAAATGCCATCGTATGGCCGGAAACCATCAAGAAGAGGAATGGAATCCCGGTTCCTTTCGATGTGAACAAAATCCGCAGTGCAATTCATAAGGCGAACGAAGCTGCACAGATCGAAGCAATTGCACCGGTCCAGTTTGAAATACTGGTAGATGAAGTGGTGGAATCCATCCCGGAAGGCCAGGTACCGGACGTGGAGCAGGTACAGGATCTTGTAGAGGAGAAGCTGATTGCCAATGGATTTGCCAAGACTGCGAAGGCATACATCCTTTACCGTGCAGAGCACACCAAGGTCCGGAAGACAGAGGCAGACCTGGTAAATATTTACAGGGAGCTTACCTTTACCAGTGCCGCGGATGCGGACATCAAGCGTGAGAATGCCAACATCGATGCGGATACATCCATGGGTACGATGCTGAAATATGGCTCAGAGGGTGCCAATTATTTTGTGGATAACTACATTCTGCCAAAAGACATTGCAGCAGCGCATTTAAATGGCGATATCCATATTCATGACAAGGATTTCTATATGCTGACGGAGACCTGCTGCCAGATTGACCTGGTGAAGCTGTTCCATGAAGGCTTTTCCACAGGACATGGATATATTCGTCAGCCGAAATCCATAGCCAGCTATGCAGCACTGGCATGTATTGCCATTCAGGCGAACCAGAATGAGATGCACGGTGGACAGTCCGTGCCGAATTTTGATTATGCCATGGCGGAGGGTGTGGCATGCACCTTCCGGAAGGAATATTACGATGCGGTACAACGCTACTTCTGGCTGGAGTATGACTGCGAAAATGTATTAGGGGAGGATTTCCGCGAAGCGTTGAAGGACGCCATGCCGGAGCGCATCAATATGAGTAATATTGATGATCATGAGGAACTGTTGGTACAGTGGCTTTTGAAGACCGGAGAACAGTGGCTTGGCAAAACACCGACAGAAGAAGAAATCCGCAGATGCCATAAAACATCCATCCGCATTGCCATGAAGGAAACTGATCTGGCAACCTATCAGGCCATGGAATCCCTGATTCATAACTTAAATACCATGAATTCCAGGGCAGGTGCCCAGGTGCCCTTCAGTTCCATCAACTACGGAACCTGCACTTCCCCGGAAGCAAGAATGGCCATGAAGAATCTTCTGAAGGTTACCTTTACCGGACTTGGAAACGGTGAGACAGCAATCTTCCCGGTACAAATTTTCAAGGTAAAAGAGGGCATTAACTACAATCCGGAGGATCCCAACTATGATCTGTTCCGGCTGGCGATCAAGGTATCGGCTAAACGGCTGTTCCCGAACTTCAGTTTCATCGATGCGCCCTTTAATCTGCCTTACTATAAAGAGGGCGATTATAACACCGAGATTGCCTACATGGGATGCCGTACCAGAGTTATGGGGAACCATTATGATCCCACGAAGGAAGTAACCTGCGGAAGAGGAAACTTAAGTTTTACATCCATTAACCTGCCGCGTCTGGGAATCCTCGCAAACGGCAATATGGACAAGTTCTACAAGCTGCTGGACAAGCGTCTGGCACTCTGCTGCAGACAGCTGCTGCACCGCTTTGGCATCCAGAGTAAGAAGACCGTGAAGAATTATCCGTTCCTCATGGGACAGGGCATCTGGATCGATTCCGATAAGCTGAATATCAACGACGAAGTCGGAGAAGTATTAAAACATGGTACTTTGAGTGTCGGATTTATCGGATTGGCAGAGACGCTGGTAGCACTTACCGGAAAACATCACGGTGAGAGCGAGGAGAGCAGAAAGCTGGGTCTTGAGATCATCGGCCATATGAGGAAATTCGTGGATGATGAATCGGAGAGGACAGGCCTTAACTTCACCTTGCTGGCGACCCCTGCGGAGGGACTTTCCGGACGTTTTGTACGGATTGACCAGAAGCGTTTTGGCAAGATCCCGGGCGTGACGGACAGAGAGTACTATACCAACTCTTTCCATGTGCCGGTCTATTACCCGATTGGAGCATTCCAGAAGATTAAGATCGAAGCTCCCTATCATGCGCTGACCAATGCAGGACACATCAGCTATGTGGAACTGGATGGAGATACCGCCAAGAACCCGGAGGCATTTGAAGCCATTATCCGCTGCATGAAAGAAAGCGGCATCGGATACGGTTCTGTGAACCACCCGGTAGACCGTGACCCGGTCTGCGGATTTACGGGAGTCATTGATGATGTATGCCCGAGATGCGGACGCCATGAAGGCGAGGCCGTATCTATTGAACGACTGAATGAACTTCGGAAGAAATATCCGGATATCCCGGTATATTTTGATCCGAATCATTAGATAAAAAAAGGAGATGTTTGTTATGGCAGGAAGAGTATTACCTGAAAACGGAATGGTTGGGGGAGATGTAAAGTTTGACAGAATCCGTCGGATTACCGGATATCTTGTAGGAACTACCGACCGTTTTAACAATGCAAAGAGAGCGGAGGAAAGGGATCGTGTTAAACACAGCCTCTCCTAAGCTGCGAATTGCCGGGATCATTCAGGATTCCATCGTGGATGGCCCCGGCATCCGTTTTGTCATCTTTACCCAGGGATGTCCCCATCATTGCCCCGGCTGCCATAATCCCCGGACCCACGATTTTGCCGGAGGCTATGAAGCAGATACGGAAGAGCTGCTTCAGAAGATTTATGGAAATCCCATCTTATCGGGTGTCACCTTTTCCGGAGGTGAGCCCTTCTGTCAGGCAGAAGGGCTGGTTCCTATTGCGGAGGCGGTGAAAGCCCATGGAAAACACCTGATGATCTATACAGGATATCTCTATGAGCAGCTGCTCGCCATGGAAGATCCGTCTGTACAGAAGCTGTTAGACCTTGCCGATGTATTGGTGGATGGGCCTTTTCTTCTGGCAGAGCGGAATCTGACCCTACAGTACCGGGGAAGTGAGAACCAACGGGTTATTGACCTGAAAAAGACAAAAGAAGCCGGAGAGATTGTGCTCTACCGGAGCGAATATGAGGAACTGGAAGACTGCTGGTAAGATGGGCGGTCTTCTTTTTTATTTCTCTTTTTTTACATTTCTTTACATATCCTACATTTCTTTTACATAGTTCTGCCTCTTTTTTTACCTGCAGCGGATAGTACATTTTACATCCGCCCCGTAGAATAGTTCGAGGAAGGAGAGAGATATGCAGACATTAGTAAATCGAAAACATCTGAAACATGCGGCAGTCGTTCTGCTGTTCGTACTTCCCGCATTGATCCCGTTATTTATTTTCTGGCTTTATCCCATCGGCCGTTCTGTCTGGCTTAGCTTTACCGACTGGGATTTTATGACACCGGAATATCATTTTGTGTGGTTTAAGAATTATCAGTCACTGCTGAAAGACAGCCGTTTCTATGCGGCGCTTTGGAACACCATTATTTTCACGGCAGGGACACTGGTTCCGACGATCGTGGGAGGACTGGGGCTGGCACTTCTGCTTCGGAAAAACTTTAAAGGAAACGGATTTTTTAAATTCGTTCTTTTTTCCCCGTGGATTACGCCGACCGTTGCCATCTCTATTGTATGGACCTGGATTTTCAGGGAAGATGGTGGTCTTGCCAATGCAGTACTTGGAATTTTCGGACTTCCGGCGCTGAAGTGGATCAACAGTTCCCAGACAGCCATGCTGTCCGTGATTATTGTCACAGTATGGAAAAGTCTTGGATATGCCATGATTTTTTATCTGTCCGCGCTGGAAAAAGTACCGGTGGAATATTATGAAGCCAGCAGTCTGGATGGAGCAAAGCCATTGCGGCAGTTCTTTGACATGACGCTTCCCAGCATCTCACCGACGACCTTTTTCCTGATGATCATTACCATGGTCAATTCCCTGCAGGCATATGATCAGATTCAGATTCTGACCCAGGGCGGACCAAGTGGAAGTACCCGGACACTGCTTTATATGTATTATCAGCTGGGATTTGAAGAATTCAAGATGGGACAGGCAACCTCCGTTGCAGTCATCATGATTGTGATTACCGTTCTTCTTTCCCTGGTACAGTTTGTGGCATCCAAACGATGGGTGCATTACTAGGAGGAATCTATGAAGAAGAAAACAATGTCTCCCGCAGAACTGGCAGGGAGAACAGCCAAATTCGCAGTGCTTATTCTGGTCAGCCTGTTTACAGCATTCCCGTTTTTATGGATGATCTTAAGTGCACTGAAAACCAAAGCGGAGATTATGGATGTATCAGCCTTTTTTCCATCTGCTCCGCAGTGGAGTAATTTCATCTCCGTTGTCTTTCAGTCCCCGCTGCCTTCCTACATCTGGAACAGCCTGCTGGTTTCCGTGATTGTGGTGGCACTTCAGATTTTTACCGGCGCGCTGCTGGCCTATGCCATGGTATTTCTGGAATTTAAAGGACGCAATCTTCTATTTATGGTAGTAATGGGAACCTATATGCTGCCGGTAGCAGCGACCTATATTCCCAGTTACATTATCTTGTCAAAATGGAATCTGTTAAATACACTGACAGGTCTGGTGATCTCCAGTACAGTCAGCATCTTTGGAATTTTCCTGCTGCGACAGGCATTTATGCAGGTGCCGAAAGGTCTGATCGAAGCGGCGCGGATTGATCGTGCCAGCCATTTTCGGATTTTGTGGGAGATTGTATGTCCCATGACAAAATCATCTTTTATTACATTTGGTTTGATGAGCTTTATTTCAACATATAACAATTACATGTGGCCATCCCTGATTACCAATGACAGTACCAAATATCTGGTATCCCAGGGACTTCGAAGCTTCTTTATCGAAGGAGGTGCCTACGGAACCGAGTGGGCACTGGTAATGGCGGGAAGTGCACTGATTGTGGTGCCGCTTCTGATTCTGTTTGCATTTACACAGAAATGGTTCATCAACGGTATCGGTGGAGACACCGGAATGAAAGGCTGATGCAAAATGCACAGCAGATTATCCTGAGGAGGAAATGAAAATGAAGAAAAAAATGGTATGTATGATGCTGGTATCCGCAATGGTGGCAGCGGCAATGACAGGATGCGGGAATGCATCTGCAGGTACGGAAGCAGCAGACACTGCAAATACAACAGGAGACAGCACGGCAGCAGATAACAGTCAGGATACGGCATCCGCTGCACCGGTAGAGGTAGAGTTCTGGTATTCCGGCGGAAAGACAGCGGTTGGCGTTATCCAGGAGATTGTAGACAGCTTCAACGAATCCCAGAGCCAGTATCATGTGTCTACCGTAACACAGGCGGATTATGATGAGACCTATCAGAAACTGCAGGCAGGTATTGCAGGAAATGCAGCTCCGGATCTGGTACTTCTGAACGTGGAGGCAGCAAGAAATCTGGACAGTAAAAGCCTGCTGGCGGATCTTCAGCCGATGATCGATGCAGACGGAGAGTTCCAGAAAGATAACTATTTATCTGTATTCTATGATCAGGGTGTGGACGATGCAAATGTAGTATTCGGTCTTCCGGCTTATGGAACCACACAGGTGATGTACTACAACAAAGCTGCTTTTGATGAGGCAGGTATCAACGCCGATGACATCAAGACCTGGGCGGATCTGGCAGATGCGGCACAGAAGATCAAAGCAACCGGTGATTATGAATACGGCTGGGAACCAATGTGGGGCGCAGACAATATGATCGACGCGGCATTCAGCAACGGCGCAAAGATCTTCAGCGATGACGGCACCCAGGTAACCATCAACACTCCGGAGTGGGTAGAGGTATGGGAGTCCTTCCGTACCTGGATCCATGATGACAAAACCATGGCCATTCATTCCGGCGGACAGGGATGGGAATACTGGTATACGACCATCGATGATGTTATCGCCGGAAAAGCAGGCGGGTATACCGGTTCTTCAGGAGACCAGGCAGATCTTGATTTCAGTATTGTAGCAGCAATGGAGCAGCCGGCATGGAGCAGCAGTACCTCTTCCGCACCGATGGCTGAAACCAAGACGTTAAGTGTTCTGGAAGGTTCTTCCGATGAGGAAAAACAGGGTGCATTTGAGTTTATCAAATACTTCACCAACGCTGACAGCCAGGCAAAATGGACCATGTCTACCGGTTATGTAGCAGTGAACCAGCAGATCAACGACAATGCAGATTATCAGGCTTATGTGGCAGAAAATCCACAGGCAGCAGTTCCGTTTGCACAGGCAACCCATGGAACCGTATATCCGTATGATCCGACTAATGGTGCTGTCAAGGATGCACTGAAAGTAGCTGCAGATAAAGTAGAGATCGATGGAATCGATGCACAGACGGCACTGGACGAAGCACAGGCAACCGCGCAGGCAGCACTTGATGAGGCACTTGGTAACTAATGATGAAACAGACGCTTTACTTTCACATTCAGAAAGGGGCGGAATCGTTGCAGGAGGGGACCTTCGTGGTCCCTTCCGGCTGTTCAGTCCTGACATTTACTTATGATCTGGATCCGGCTTATACTTTTCTGGTATTTCTACTGGTAAGAGATCTGGAAGGGAACATCCGGATGCAGAAGCAGCTGGCTCATGGCGAACCGGTGATTTCTCTGGGATCAAACGGTATGGATACCACCATCGGCGGCGTTCCGGGAATGATTCCGGAAGGTGAATGGACGGTACAGATCTGTCTGTTCTCAGAGCATCTGGATCAAATCATGAAAGATAAATCCGTGGGCTTCACTGTGAACGTTTCGGATGAAAAACAGAAGATTAAGGAACAAATCGGTCCCCATGTCTGGACAAATGGTTCGTTTGCTTATGAAAAATATGAATATGACCGGGTGTATCAGAAAGCATGCCGCTGGTACAAGGGAGATTTCCATACGCATACCCGTCTTTCCGATGGCAAAGAGACGACATTAAATGCCACCCGGAAAGCAGAAAAGGATGGGCTTGATTATTATGTGCCGACGGAGCATAACGTGGTACATACGGGCTGGCAGGATACGGATGTGATGATTCTGCCGGGCGTGGAAGTGACCACTGTGCTCGGCCATGCCAATCTCTTCGGACTGACCGGGCGGCCGGAAAGCTTAACCAGAATTCTCTGTGATAAACAGACAGAAGAACTGGAAAAGGATCTGGAAGCTGTGATTCGGGAATGCAGGGAAAAGAACTGGCTGTTCAGTGTGAATCATCCGTTCCTTTATATCTGGAAATGGCTTTACGGTGGTCTGAAACTGTCAGATATGAATTGTCTGGAGATCATCAATGATCCCACTTATGCAGCAGACAGAAAAGCGCATGCGGAGGAAGCCAATCAGAAAGCCGTATTTTTATCCGACCTTCTGTGGGCGGACGGATACCGGATCTGTGCAGTGGGAGGGAGTGACTCCCATAATCTTCTGGAAGAGCGGTATGGAGATGCCACGGAACCATCAGTACCGGGAGATCCGGCAACGTATGTGTACATGGACGGTCTGTCACCGGAACATCTGCTGGATGCGCTGAAAGTGTGCCATGTCTACGTGACGAGACATTGTTCCATGGAGATTGTTCTGGAAGCGGATGGACGGCCTGTTCTGTTCGGAGACCAGCTGCCTTACCGAAGCAGAGAAATCCATTATGAATTCCGTTTTCAGGGGCTTTCCGAAGAGCCGGATGTATTTTTTATGGAAAATGGAGAACGGCATGCCTGCAGCTCTGTCACAGAACAGGACGGCATTTATACAGTGAAAGGCACTGTCAGACTGAGCCGCTGTGATTATACCTGGATTCGGTTTGGCGCAGAGACAAAGGATGGTCTGTTTTTGTTTTATGCCAATCCGATCACTGTCGGATGCAGAATAGAACATAAGTTTGTTACATTTAAAGAGATAAAGAATTATCTGGAAGGACACTGGAAAGATGATCAAAGGAATCCTTTTTGATAAAGATGGAACACTGATTGATTTTTATAAAGTATGGGGAACGGCTGCCGGACCGGTCATGGACCGGCTTCTGGCAGACTGCCATATGGGAGAACGGGAATCACTGAAAATAGCGATTCTGGAACGACTTGGGATCAACGGTTCCGAGATTGACCCGGAAGGGGCGTTCGCATGGATGACTTACCGGGAGATTACAGACGTGATCTGGAATTTTCTGAAAGAGGAACATCCGGAGCTGCTGTCGGAGAGGCAGGAGTTTCTGGAAAGAGTACAGAATGAATTTTATACGGAAGTAGTGGAAAAGAGAACCAATTATCCGGTATTTACAGAGGTAAAGGAACTGTTCCTAAAGCTTACAGAAGAATATGATATGAAGGTGGGACTGGCGACAACAGATACCTGCGCGTCTGCCAGAGCCTGCATGGACTGCCTGGGTGCATCTTCCTATGTGACATTCTGGGGAACAGACGACGGAATCCTTCCGGTAAAACCGGATGGAAAACTGGTGGAGCTGGCAGCAGAGAGCTGGCACATAAAACCGGAAGAACTTCTGATGGTAGGGGATACTCCCAATGATATGAGATTTGCACACAACGGACATGCATTTGCGCTGGGTGTCTTAAGCGGCACAGGGAAAAGAAAAGATATGGAATGTGTGGCCGATGATCTGATAGAGTCTGTTGCAGAACTTCCTGCATGGCTGGATAGAAAAAGAGGAGAAAAAGATGGCAGAGATTGAATTAAAACACGTATGTAAAACCTATGAAAACGGATTTGAAGCCGTAAAGGATTTTAATCTGAAAATCGAAGATAAGGAATTTATTATTTTTGTCGGGCCCTCCGGCTGTGGAAAATCCACAACCCTTCGAATGATTGCAGGACTGGAGGATATTTCTTCCGGAGAGCTTCTGATCGATGGTGTAAAAATGAATGATGTCAGTGCCAGCGACCGGGATATTGCCATGGTATTTCAGAATTATGCGCTCTATCCCCATATGTCTGTCCGGAAAAATATTGCATACAGTTTAAAAATCCGCGGAGAGAAAAAAGAAGTCATTGAGCAGAATGTGCAGGAGGCTGCCGGTATTCTGGGGCTGAAAGAAGTGCTGGATCGTAAACCCGGACAGTTATCCGGTGGTCAGAAGCAGCGAGTGGCCATGGGAAGAGCCATTGTCCGGAATCCGAAAGTCTTTCTTATGGATGAGCCGTTGTCCAACCTGGATGCCAAATTAAGAGGACAGATGCGTGTGGAAATTGCAAGCTTACACCATCGCCTGGAGAGTACGTTCATTTACGTAACCCATGATCAAACGGAGGCCATGACGCTGGGAACCCGGATTGTGGTTATGAAGGACGGCGTTGTGCAGCAGGTGGATACACCTCAGAATCTGTTCCGGTATCCGGCGAATCAGTTTGTGGCAGGATTTATTGGCACGCCGCCTATGAACTTCCTGGAGGGAGCATTTGAATATAAGAACCAGCAGCTCGCTGTCCGGACAAATGATGGAATCGTGATTCCACTGACGGAAGAGAAGGTAAAACATGCACTGGAGCGTGCGGATGTGGCAGGAAAAGCAGTGGTAGCCGGAATCCGTCCGGAGCATCTTCGTCTTATGAAAGAGGGTGAGGAGGAAGCAGCCTTTGTGATCGGAACCGTAGACGTTTATGAAATGCTGGGTTCAGAAGCCATTGTCTATGTAAATCAGCCGGGAAATAAGAACCGGATCATTGCAAAGATTGATGCAGATCAGAAACTGCAGCCGGGAGATACCGTTCGTCTGGCCTTTGATCTGGAGAAACTGCACGTGTTTGACAAACTGACCGGACAGACAATTACAAACTAGCTGCTATCAGGAGGAACAGAATGCCTTATTTATTGCTTGCAATTGCCATCGGATCAGAGATTGTGGCAACCACATTTTTGAAATATTCAGAGGGATTCAGCCGTCTCATTCCGACACTGAGCTGTGCTGTATTTTATCTGATCTGCCATGTGACGTTTGGAAAAACAGTCATGAAACTGAATCTTGGGATGGCATATGCGATCTGGTGTGGTGTGGGAATCGTGGCAACCACCTTGATTTCCGCATTGGTCTTCAGAGAAAAAATCAGCAACTCCGGGATTTTTGGAATTGTATGTATTATCGTGGGGTGTGTGATTTTAAATATCAATGGAACCGGTCAGTGATCGGTTCTTTTTTTAATCTTTTCATATAATTGTTCCAGATAAATACGGACTGCCTTAGTACAATGTTCGCCAACAGCAATTCCAATCTCCACAGGAAGCCGTGGAGAGACCGGAAGCATGACAATTCCGTGCTGATCCCATCCCATGGTATTTAATTGATTGTTCAATGCAATCCCAAGTCCTGCTTCCACCATGGAACGGGTGGCATAGCTGTCAACGGTCGTAAACTGAATGTTTGGCCGGATTCGATGCGTATGAAAGGCACGCGTATTATCATTGTCCGACTGCGGATAGGTTTCAATATAAGGGTGTGTGGCAAAAACAGCGATGGGGATGGATGTTTCCTTAGCAAGAGGATCATTCTCAGGAACGGCTGCCAGTATTTCATTTTCAAAAAGGGGTAGCCACGTTCCACGATGTTCCCGTTTGCTGATCATGCAGATATCCAGTTCTCCGTGATCCATGGCAGCTGCCAGTTCTGTACTGTAACCGTTTCGAATCTGGATGACAATGCCTGGGTGGTTCTGGTGGAATTCTGCGGTAATCTCCGAAATTTCTTTATAAAAGGTACTGTATGCAGTTCCGATGCGGACAGTGCCTGTTTCCAGTCCCCGGATGGAGTTGATTTTCTGCTGACAGACATCTGCCTGCTGAACGAAAGCTTTGAGATCAGGAAGAAGTTCCTTACATTCGGTGGTTGGAATGACTCCGGTTTTTCCACGTACCAGAAGGGAAAATCCGGTTTCTTCTTCCAGAGAAGAAATCATCCGGCTGATTCCGGATATAGTATATCCACATTTTTCCGCAGCTGCAGAATAACTGCCAGTTTCAATGGCAGATAATAAAACCTGATATTTGGCGGTATCCATATAGAACTCCTTTTGTTGATAAAAATGCAAAGATAAATTGATTAACTTGCGATATACACAATGATAAAGCAAGTATATAATAGGAGTCAATAAAAATTAAAGGAAAATGCAATAATGCAGGAAAAAAATAAAAAGATACAGACAAAAGCAGAAAATTATACCAGTGGGAATATCAAGGCAGCCATGATCCGGCTGTCCATTCCGCTGATTCTGGGAAATATTTTGCAGCAGTTATATAACACCATTGATGCATGGGTTGTCGGGAAATTTGCAGGTACAGAGGAATTTGCAGCTATCGGCGTGGCAGGAACGGTCATGAACCTGTTCCTTTTTGCGATTGTAGGGGCGTGCGTGGGAATTTCCGTGCTCTTTTCCCAACTTTACGGAGCAGGAGATATGGAACAGTTCCGAAAAGAACATTTTCAGTCGCTGGTGATTGGCGTATTGGGAACACTGGGTCTTGCGCTGCTTGGATTTGTGAGCATGCCTATGCTTCTCCGCGTCATGCGGACACCACAGGAAATACAGGGATATGTAAGCGAGTATCTGAGCATTATCCTGCTTGGCCTCCCGGCTGCTTATATTTATAATCTCTATAATTCCCTGCTCAGATCTGTGGGAAATGTAAAAGCGGCTCTTTATATTCTGGCGGCGGCAGCGGGAACCAATCTGGTACTGGATCTTTTGTTTGTGGGAAAGTTTCAGTGGGGAATTCAGGGAGCAGCCATTGCTACGGTGCTGGCACAGATTTTTTCTGCAGTGCTCTGCATGGGGTATCTGAGAACCGCCATGCGGGAATTTTTGTTTCACAGAGAAGACTGGGGATTTTCCGGCTCCCTTTTGAAAAAGACGATTTCTTTTGGGGCAGTATCAGCACTTCACCAGGCAGGGCTGTACATTGGTAAATTCTTTGTACAGGGAGCAATCAACACAGGTGGAACAGATCTGATTGCTGCTTATACGGCAACCACCAGGATCGAGGGATTCGCCAATTCCTTTGGAGACAGCGGGGCATCGGCCACTTCGGTTGTAGTAGCGCAGAATTATGGAGCAGGAAAACAGGACCGTGTAAAGAAAAGCTTCTGGGACAGTTTCCTCATACTGGCGCTGCTCGGGCTGGTATCATCAGCAATCCTCTATGGAACCGCAGGATCCACCGCAGCATTTATGCTTGGCAGCAGAACCGGACTTGCTTATGAGCAGGCAGTGAAATATCTGCATCTGATTGCAGTGTTTTATATATTTTGTTTTATCGGAAATACGTTTGCCGGATTTTTTGACGGGTGCGGAAAACCTCTTTACACCTGTATTGGTGCGATTTCCCATATTTCTATCCGGGTGGTGATTTCCTGGATGTTCATCGGTGCTTACGCGCTTCCGGCCGTGGCTGTGGGAACCGGAATCGGCTGGGTTTATGTAAATATTTTCTGGACAGCCATGCTCAAACGATTAAATTCGACGAATTTTTCACAAAATCTTACAAAATGATCTGGACGAAAAGAGAAATTTGTGAGAGAATAAATCCATATGAGGTCTCCTGTCCAAAGACCTGATATGATTATTTGAAAGGAGTTTCAAACAAATGATTTATTCACGTGAAGTAGAAGAAATGTGTCCGGTAGCTCAGGGTGTACATCATGGCGCTGCTCCGATTCCGGAGGAGGCAAAATGGGTACAGGCTAAGGAAGTAAAAGATATTTCCGGTTTTACCCATGGTGTGGGCTGGTGTGCTCCGCAGCAGGGTGCCTGCAAGCTGTCCCTGAACGTAAAAGAAGGTATCATCCAGGAGGCTCTTGTTGAGACCATCGGATGTTCCGGTATGACCCATTCTGCAGCTATGGCAGCAGAGATTCTTCCGGGTCTGACCGTTATGGAAGCACTTAACACTGACCTTGTATGCGATGCAATCAACACCGCTATGAGAGAGCTGTTCCTTCAGATCGTTTACGGACGTTCTCAGTCCGCATTCTCTGAGGATGGACTTGCAGTTGGTGCCGGTCTTGAGGATCTTGGAAAAGGCCTTCGTTCCCAGGTTGGTACTATGTACGGTACTCTGAAAAAGGGACCTCGTTATCTGGAGATGGCAGAGGGCTATGTAACCGGTATTGCACTGGATGCAGACGATCAGATCATTGGATACCAGTTCGTATCTCTTGGAAAAATGACTGACTTTATTAAAAAGGGCGACGATCCGAACACTGCATGGGAGAAAGCAAAAGGTCAGTATGGCCGCGTTGCAGATGCAGTCAAGATCATTGACCCGCGTAAAGAGTAATTCTGGGAGGTAGACGAAAATGGCATTATTTGAATCATATGAGAGACGTATTGATAAAATCAACGCTGTTCTGAACAGCTATGGCATTGCTTCTATCGAGGAAGCTGAGAAGATCACCAAAGACGCTGGTCTTAACGTATACGATCAGATCAAAGGCATTCAGCCGATCTGTTTCGAGAATGCTTGCTGGGCTTATACCGTAGGTGCAGCTATCGCAATCAAAAAGGGATGCCGCAAAGCAGCAGACGCAGCAGCAGCTATCGGAGAAGGCCTTCAGGCTTTCTGTATTCCGGGATCCGTTGCAGACACCCGTAAGGTAGGTCTGGGACATGGCAACCTTGGAAAAATGCTCCTTGAGGAGGAGACCGAGTGCTTTGCATTCCTGGCAGGACACGAGTCCTTCGCAGCAGCTGAGGGTGCAATCGGTATCGCAGAGAAAGCAAACAAAGTTCGTCAGAAACCGCTTCGTGTTATCCTGAACGGTCTTGGAAAAGACGCTGCACAGATCATTTCCCGTATCAATGGATTTACTTTCGTTGAGACCGAGTATGATCCGTACACCAACGAGGTAAAAGAGATTTCCCGTAAATCCTATTCCGAGGGACTTCGTGCAAAAGTTAACTGCTACGGTGCTAACAGTGTTCCGGAAGGTGTTGCAATCATGTGGAAAGAGAACGTAGACGTTTCCATTACCGGTAACTCTACCAACCCGACCCGTTTCCAGCATCCGGTAGCAGGTACATACAAAAAAGAGAGACTGGAAGCAGGAAAGAAATACTTCTCCGTTGCATCCGGCGGTGGTACCGGACGTACTCTGCATCCGGACAACATGGCAGCAGGACCGGCTTCCTACGGAATGACCGATACTCTTGGCCGTATGCACTCTGATGCACAGTTTGCAGGTTCCTCTTCCGTTCCGGCTCACGTAGAGATGATGGGTCTGATCGGCGCTGGTAACAACCCGATGGTTGGTATGACCGTTGCAGTTGCAGTATCTATCGAGGAAGCAGCACAGGCTGGTAAGTTCTAAGAAATATTTTTTATAAAAAATTAAAAGAGGGAGTCGATAAGACTCCTTCTTTTGTTATTGCATTTGTGTGGAATTCATATACTAAGCTGATAAACCTATTCTTTATATTGAATTGAAAATATAATTGACTTTGGCGAAAGAAAACAGTATAATTCATGTACAAAAAAGATATGCTATTTGACAAGATTTACGAAATTCAATAGAAAGAAGATATTGAAATGCACATAGAGTATGAAAAAGATGCAGTAAAATATATACAATCGCAAGATCAAGCAACAAAGCAACGTTTGAAATCAGCAATTGAAAAATTGCCCGATGGTGATGTAAAAAAGCTCCAAGGATATAGAAACGATTATCGCTTACGGGTTGGAAATTTAAGAGTTTTATTTTCTGTTAAAAATGATATAATCATAGTAAAAGATGTATTGCCGAGAGGTCAGGCCTATAAAAGATTGTAGGAGGTGGACGCAATGAGTAAAGAGATGTTGAAAGGTCTGATAGAGTTAGTACCTGATGAAGATATTCAAACACTTTATAATGTTATTATCCGGTTTATTCCGGAAGATGCACCACTGCCAGATGAAGTAGAAGCTATTGCGAGAGCTGATAAAAGTATAGAAGAGAATGGAACTGTTTCTCATGATGCAATTAATTGGGATTAATGATGCATTCATAGCTTTTGCTTGAGATAAAATATATTGATGAATAGACGGGGACATCCGAAAGGATGTCCCTTTTTTAATAAAAGAAATCTATAATATCTTTCCATTAATGGAGATAGTAACTACCTGCCATGGAATATGCTTTTTGCTTGCTTTTAATGCTTTCTCAGCTGCATATTCCAGTCCGCCACAGCAGGGAACTTCCATCCGGACGACGGTAATGCTCTGGATATCGTGATTTTTGAAAATATGTTTCAGCTTTTCACTGTAGTCCACACCGTCCAGTTTCGGGCATCCGATAATGGTCACCCGGTTTTTTATAAAATCTTCATGCATGGATGCATAAGCATAGGCAGTGCAGTCCGCGGCAATGAGAAGATTGGCACCGTCGAAGAAAGCAGCATCCGGTGACACCAGCTTGATCTGGCAGGGCCACTGGGCCAGCCGGGAAATTCCGGGAGCGGCAGCTGTTGTTTCTGCTTCGGCCTCTTTTTTCTTCTTATTTTCCTGTACAGCTGCCTCATCGTAAGCAGCGGCTTCCCGCTCAACGAACTGAATAGCATTCATGGGACAGGCCGGGAGACAGTCGCCAAGACCATCGCAGTAATCATCCCGTAAAAGGGTTGCCTTTCCGTCTACAATTCCAATAGCGCTCTCGTGGCAGGCTTCTGCGCAGAGTCCGCATCCGTTACATTTATCCTGATCAATCTGAATAATTCTTCTTATCATGAAGTTACCTCCTTGTCTGTGATGACAGGAGCATATCATGTTTCTTTGAGAAAATCCGTTGTATTCACAACAAAACTAAAGTTTTTACAAATAGGTACAAATTACTAAAAATGCAGCTGTCAGAAGAACAAGGTTTCTGAAGAACACCGTATATTCTTCCAACCTGCAGCCTGGGCCGAACCGGTAGACGCACCAGAAGCCAAGGAGGACACTGACAATAAAATCTGCAATATCCAGAACCAGCGTATGGAATCCTAGGATAGCTGTGTACCCATAAAAGAGGACTGGAACAGCGAAAGTGCTGACCAGAATTCCTGCGAGAAGCGCCGTGCGCAGACAGGGAAACTCTGTACGCAGCCGCCAGTCCGCAAAGACAGACCAGACAAGCATGGGAAAGAAGCACAGCTTCATATGTTCCCGGATCGATTCGTTGACCGGAAAGAAAAATCCAAGAATAAAATTATTTCCTGACCATTCATATACAAAATGTGCAAGGGTACCGGTGATCAGGACAAAAAGGATGCCGGTGAGGAGATAAGAATTTAATTTTTTCATGGTATTAGTATATGAATGGCTATACTTATTTAGAATAATAAAAGAACTTCTGAAGAAAAATCAGAAGTTCTTTTGACTACTTTTCTTTGATTTCCATATTGTCAAGGGCATATTGTAAAGCCATGCCAATAAGTTCATTTCTGGAACGGTTTGTCTGAGCTGACAGTAAATTATATTTCTCTTGCAATTCTTTATCTATTCGAATTGTCATTGTGACTGCTTTTTCTTCTTTTGGCGTAATAATAAATTTTTCCGCAGTGCAGGCATAAATTAAAAGGTGGAAAACTCAAATGGATTGTCATAGGTATTATCGCTATTATGATTATTGGAAGTCTGGCAGGAGGATCCAGTAAGGATACTACAGAAAAGATAGGAGAGGTTTCAAAAGAGGATACAAATAGTGATTCTGTTAATGAAACTACTATGGATAATGCTGAACAGGCAGAGCAGGAAGATGTTAAAACGGTATATCATGTAGGTGATATTTTAAAAGATGGCGATATGCAGATTGTGTATATGTCAAGTGGAGAGCATACGACTGACAATGAATTTTTACAGCCTGCAGAGGGAAACAAATATATTTATATTCAGCTTGCATTTGAAAATACATCAGCAGATACAGATTTGGCTGTATCCTCTTTCAGCTTTGAATGTTATGCAGATGGGTATAATTCAGAAGCATATTATGGAGAAGATGATACTTTAAGTTCTACATTATCACCTGGAAGATCTGCATCTGGTTATTTATATTTTGAAGTACCAGAAGATGCAGAAAATATTGAGATTGAATATGAGACCAATTTCTTTACAGAAAAGAAAGTGACTTTTGCATTTGATGGAGATCAGGATTCGGGTTATGTCCTTGAAGGAAATAGTACGGCAACGGAAGGTGCTGCTCATGTGGGAGAAACTGTAGAGTCCAAGCAGTTAAATATTACATATACTTCTTGCTTTAGAGATGAAAGCGATAATATGTTTATCGAGCCTAAGGACGGTTATCATTTTGTAACCTGTGAGTTTGAATTTGAAAATGTTTCCGATTCTGACGAAAGCGTTAGCATGTATGATTTTGATTGCTATGCAGATGGAATTGATTGTCAGGCCAGCTATTTTAGAGATGATAATATCAGTGCCACATTATCAGCAGGAAGAAAAGCAAAAGGAACTGTAACATTTGAGGTCCCTGATGATGCTCGGGTAGTAGAAGTGGAATATGTAAGCAATATTTGGACTTCAGACAGGGTTGTATTTTCAGTAGAAGAATAAGTGGAAAAGGGCGTCTGCCAATAGAGAAACTAATCTCTATTAGGCAGGCGTTTTTATATAAGAGGATATTTTATAAAATAATTTCACGCACATAATTTATATAAATGTGCGTGAAATTATTGATTATTAAAATTTAGCTGTTATAATAAATACATACACAGAAATGAATCAAATGTGCGTGATTTTAATAACGAAAGTTGGTGAATACGTGGATGTTAGGACAATTGCAAAACAAGTCATCATAGAAAAGGGTGGAATTGCAAAAGCGGCAGATTTTGTTCAGGCAGGAATGCATGCTGCTGATGTGGTAAATATGTGCAATGCCGGATATCTTGATCGAATTCGACACGGATATTATCAACTTGCCGATGCAGAAGCATCTTCTGAAGAGCAACTTCTTGCAGTGCTGATTCCAAAGGGAATTGTCTGTGTGGAATCTGCACTTTTCCATTATGGATATAGTGATTTTGCTCCTCGAAAATGGTCGATTGCTGTACCGAGATCTATGTCTCGTACAAAGTTGGATGTGGATGTACTGGCTTTACAAGCTTATTATGTTCAACCAGAAATATATGAACTGGGTAAAGTAATGGATGATTTTTCAGGGGTCAAGCTTCAAGTATACGATCGGGAACGTACAATTTGTGATTGTTTCAAATATCGTTCAAGGCTTGATAATGAGATGTTTAATAAAGCGTTGAATGCTTATGCGAATGATTCGAAAAAAAAATTACAAAATCTGTCGGCATATGCAAAAAAGCTAAGAGTGTATAAGAAGGTTACTGAATTAATGGAGGTATTGCTGAATGGCTGATATTGTAGCATCCGTGTTTGCACGGCTAAAAAGGAAAGGAAAACAAAGCGGAAGACAGGAATTTTTAGGCAGACCATTTACAGCAGCAATCAATGAGGATTTTTTCGGTGAGCATTGGATTGCCAGCAAAAATATGTGGGAGTAATCATTTATGAACATTCAGAATTTTCTTTTATTTTTCATGGAACTGATCGGAACCATTGCCTTTGCGGCTTCCGGGGTCATGGTTGGTATCCGCAAAAATATGGACATATTTGGCGTCTGTGTGCTGGGAATTGTGACAGCGGTAGGCGGTGGTATGGTGCGTGACATTGTCCTTTGCCAGATGCCGTCGGCGCTGCTGGAGCCGGTGTATGTGGAGGCGTCTGTAGTGACGGCGCTTGTGATCTTCGGATTCCTTTATTTCCGGACCAATAAAAATGCAGACCGGTTTCACAACAGCTATGATGTGATTCTGCTGATCATGGATTCTATCGGTCTTGGCATTTTTACGGCTGTTGGTGTAATGACAGGCATTCATCAGGGCTATCCGGACAATACGTTTCTGCTCACTTTTCTGGGAACAGTAACCGGTGTGGGCGGTGGCCTGATGAGAGATGTGATGGCGGGAGTGCCGCCTTATATTTTTGTCAAGCATATTTATGCCTGCGCTTCCGTACTGGGGGCTTTGAGCTGTATTTTCCTTTACAGGGAAGCGGGTGAACTGCCGGCGATGATTCTTTCATCGATTCTGGTATTTGTCATCCGGTTGCTTGCGGCAAAATTTCATTGGAACCTTCCTCGCATTCACACATCTGACCTTACTAAAAAATAAAAAACTGACCATAGTCACACGACCAGATAAGTAGTAGTATGGGTTTCAGCAAGTGACGAGGAGGACATGAATGATGAGTACTAAAGATGTAGCAGCACAGAAACAGGGAATCTCCGTATCAGAGATTGCAATCACCGGAGTCTGCATCGCGCTGACTTTTATTGCAACGGGATTTATTAACATCCGGCTTCCGATTGCAGCTAATGGAGGACTGGTTCATCTGGGAAATGTGCCGCTGTTCCTGGCAGCGATTATTTTCGGAAAACGTACCGGTGCGCTGGCTGGTTCTTTTGGTATGGCACTGTTTGATCTGATGAGCGGCTGGGCTCTGTGGGCGCCTTTTACTTTTGTAGTTGTCGGTCTGATGGGATACAGCGTAGGTGCAATCACCGAGAAGCATCACGGATTCCGTTGGAATGCACTGGCCATCGCAGCAGCATGTGTACTGAAGATTGTAGGATACTATATCGCAGAAGGTATCATCTATGGTAACTGGATTGCACCGGCAGCATCTATCCCGGGCAACCTGTTACAGATTGGCGTGGCAGCTGTTCTGGTACTTCCGATTGCAGAAGTAGTAAGAAGAGCCATCCGCAGATAAGAAAAAGGACAGAGACGGCGGGAGAGCAGAAGTTCTTCCGCCGTATATGTATAGATAAAAGGAAAGGAACGATAACCATGTACAAAATCATGACCCCAGGCCCGACGCAGGTGCGGGAAAATGTACGTGCGGCAAGAGGCCTCGTCTGCACGAACCCGGATCTGGATCCGGCATTTTACGATTATTATAAGGAGACCTGTGAACTGATCAGCGAGCTGCTGGAAACGAAAAATACTGCATATATTCTGGACGGTGAGGGAATTCTCGGACTGGAAGCAGCCTGCGCTTCTCTGACGGAGCCTGGCGACCAGGTTCTGGTACTGGATAACGGTGTCTATGGAAAAGGATTTGCGGACTTGGTCACCATGTATGGCGGCAAGGTAACTTTCTATGAGGCTCCTTATACGAAAGCGCTGGACGTAGCAGCATTCCGGGAATATTTAAAAGAGCATCACGACTTCAAATACGCAACGCTGGTACACTGCGATACGCCAAGCGGTGTGCTCAATCCGGTGGAAGAGTTAAGCCGTGCCCTTCATGAATATGGCATTATGACGATTGTAGACTCTGTATCTGCTATGTTTGGTGAACCTCTTCATGTAGATGCAGGTCAGATTGATATTGTGTGCGGTGGCTCCCAGAAAGCACTTTCTGCGCCTCCCGGACTGAGCTTTGTGACGGTCAGTGACGCAGCTATGAAAGCCATGGAAGAGCGGAAGACGCCGATTGCATCTTTCTATGCCAACATTCTGGTATTTAAGGATTATTACAAGAATCTGTGGTTCCCGTACACCATGCCCATCAGTGATATTTACGGACTGCGTGCCGCTCTGGAAAATGTAAAGGCAGATCCGGGACGTTATGACCGCCATAAAAAATATGGAGAGATGACAAGAGCAGCTGTTCAGAAGATGGGATTGTCCCTTTATCTGGAAAATGGCTATTCCAATACGGTCACGGTCATCCAGGTTCCGGAAGGCATTGCGGCCTCTGATATTCTGGAGACCATGAAGAAGGAGCATAACGTTATGATCGCAGGCAGCTTTGATGTGCTCACCGGCCAGGTCATTCGTATCGGCCATATGGGTGAGAATGCCAATGAGCAGGATGTGACGGAGACGCTGCAGGCATTGGAGCAGACGCTTGAGACGCTACGAAGCTGCAACAGCTGAATCTGTCAAGAATATTTTTGTATACATTAATACAATCCTTGTGGATTTTAACGAAATTTTAACATAGTCCTTATTTTCTTTCGTTATTTTCGTTGATTGACGAAGAAGAACGCCTCCTCTATAATAAGTGTCAAGCAAAGGTGCTGGATCAAAAGATTCAGTGCCTTTTTCTTTTATCCGCGATGGCGGTGGGCCCAAAAGAAATGCTGACAAACGAAAAAAGAGGAGGAAACGTTTATGAATGGAGAAATTTTAGAATCCGTAAACGGCATCATCTTTGGTGTCTGGTTTCTGATTGGTGCTGCGCTGGTATTCTGGATGCAGGCCGGTTTTGCAATGGTAGAGGCAGGATTTACCAGGGCAAAGAATACGGGAAACATTTTGATGAAGAACCTGATGGACTTCTGTATCGGTACCATCGTGTTTATTTTGATTGGTTTTGGCCTTCTGTTGGGCGAAGATATGATGGGGTTGATCGGAAAACCCGGCTTTGATATTTTTACCAGTTATGCAAATTTTGACTGGTCCAATTTCGTATTTAACCTGGTGTTCTGTGCAACGACCGCAACCATCGTATCCGGTGCTATGGCAGAACGTACCAAATTTTTATCCTACTGTATTTATTCCGGAGTGATCTCCGCACTGATCTATCCGATTGAAGCACACTGGATCTGGGGCGGCGGCTGGCTCTCCCAGATTGGTTTCCATGATTTTGCAGGCTCCTGTGCCATCCATATGGTAGGTGGTCTTTCCGCACTGATCGGTGCCAAGATGCTTGGACCCCGTATTGGTAAATTTACCAAAGATAAATCCGGAAGAATCACCAAGGTAAATGCATTTCCGGGACATAACCTTCCTCTTGGCTGTCTGGGATGCTTCATCCTCTGGCTTGGCTGGTACGGATTCAACGGAGCAGCAGCAACCTCTGTAGAGCAGCTTGGTTCCATCTTTCTGACCACCACCGTAGCACCGGCAACGGCAACAGTTGTCTGCATGGTTTTCACCTGGGTCAGATATGGCAAACCGGATGTATCCATGTGTTTGAATGCTTCTCTGGCAGGACTTGTAGGTATTACAGCTCCGTGTGATGTCACCGATTGTTTCGGAGCACTGGCCATCGGTGCAGTATCCGGTGTTCTGGTGGTATTCGGTGTCTGGTTCCTGGATTATGTATTAAGAGTAGATGACCCGGTAGGAGCCGTAGCAGTACATTTTTGCAACGGTATCTGGGGTACACTGGCAGTTGGCCTTTTTGCAACAACCTCTGCACCTGGAAATGATACCTTTACAGGACTGTTCTATGGCGGCGGCTTCCGTCTCCTGGGCTTGCAGATCGTCGGAGTAGTCAGTGTATGTGCATGGACAGCTGTTACGATTACCATTGCATTCCTTTTGATCAAAGCAACTGTAGGACTTCGTGTTACCGAGGAAGAGGAGATTGTAGGTCTGGATTCCTGTGAGCATGGTCTTCCGAGTGCTTATGCAGGCTTCAGTATCATGGATGTATCCAATACCATGACCATGGATGTGAATGATAATACAGACCTTGGTCAGGACAGTTATATAGCAGCTTCCAAGGCACAGAAGGATGCAGCAGTGAAAGTAGTCAATGCAGCAAGTCCGGCCACCGGCATTTACAAAGTATCCATCATTTCCAGACTGTCCAGATATGATCATCTGAAGAAAGCCATGAATGATATCGGTGTGACCGGTATGACCGTTACCCAGGTTATGGGATGCGGCATACAGAAAGGAGCAGGAGAGAAGTATCGTGGTGTTGAGATGGATGCCACCCTGCTACCGAAGGTAAAGGTAGAAGTCATCGTTGGAAATATTCCGGTAGCCAAAGTAGTGGAAGCTGCTAAGAAAGCCCTGTATACCGGACATATCGGAGATGGAAAGATCTTCATCTACAATGTAGATAAAGTAATCAAGGTAAGAACCGGGGAAGAAGATCTGGAAGCTCTGAACGACGTGGAGTAACCATCCGGAAAAGGATGATTTTGAAATTTTATTTGGCGGATACGCCACACCGACGAAATGCGAAGCATT